>DASQFV010000058.1:0-4282 GCA_035632975.1 Nitrospiraceae bacterium | reverse complement strand
CAGGACGTCGATGAGTTCATATGGGTACCCGTACTTGTCGAAAAATTGCATCGTCTCTTTCGTGAACCCACACATCGGCATCTGTTTGGTGCCCTTGCCGTAGATCAAAATCTTGTGTGCGGCGACTTCCTTGTTAATTTCCTCTTGAATGGGATCTGCCATAGTTGGCCTCCTAGCAGGTTGTGGAAAATATACGTTGGCACGCGAGAACTTCTATGGTCTGCACATGTAGAGAACGGAAGAATACCCCGCAGGGTGCTCAAAAATTCCGTCCAGAAAGGCCGCAGGCAAGTCGAAACCGGAGGCGTACCCTCTGGAGTACGTTGAGGATTTCGATGTGTCGAGAACGAAGCTGGCGGACTTTTTCAGCATCCTGCTAGGCTTCTTCTGACGTGCGGGCTGTAAGTTCCAAAGCATGAATCCGCCCATCCTTCAATGGAACATCCAACGCCTGATAGATCAGACGATGCCGATCCAGCAGATTCTTCCCTGCGAAGGCTGCCGAGATCACCATCACTTTGAGATGATCCATCGTTCCGGTCCGGTCGGAAACCGTGACTGCGGCATCCGGCATCATCCGGCGCAGGTATTCTGTCAAAACATCCGGCGTAATCATACCTTCTCCAATGTCCTGCTTTTAACAATACCTCAGCGCCAGACCCAAAGGCAATTCGCGGTTTCTCTGGTTCATCTGGTTTTTCTGGTTTATCTGGTTAGTCTGGTTCAACCCAAATAAACAAGACAAACCAAACAAACCAGAACAACAAGCCGGTTTTCGCGCTCCGATGCTGGTGGTGGATTTCAGCACATGCTGGTGGATATCAGCCACGCCTATGTCGTCACTTGCCCATAAGACTCCACTTTGCAGGGAAATCCAGACCGTTTCCTATGACCATGCTGGCACGCGCATTGCCCTTCCAACCATATCTACCTATCAACCAAGGAGGGTGCCATGGATGAGTTCAAGTCTGGGTTTTTCGTCGGTGGAGAGGCCTGCGAGGGACGGGTGCTCGTGGTAGACGACGAGCCCGATATTCGCAAAGTTGTGAAGATGACTCTGCAGAAGGCCGGCTATGAAGTCCTTGAAGCGGAAAACGGCGAGAAGGCGATCGAAGTCATCAATTCGGGCGAAAACCGGCTCCTCCTCGACGTCGTCATCTGCGACATTCGTATGCCAAAGATCAATGGAGCCGAAGCCGTTGCCTACTTCCGGAGCAACTACCCTCGCGTCCCGCTCATCGTGCTGACCGGCTTCCCGGATGCCGATATGGCAACATCCTTCCTCCGACAGGGCGTAGTGGATTATCTCGTCAAGCCGGTCGAAGGAGAGAAACTGAGATCGGCCGTCGCGCGAGCCATAGAACAGCGGGAACTTGCACGGCTATGACATGGAACGCTCTGACCCTACCAAGGTCGCCATTTTGGGAGCAGGTCGCGGCGGTCGCGCGCTATTAGATCTGCTGCACCAAATCACGTCGATTGAGATCGTCGGCATTGCAGACCGTGACCCTGCTGCACCAGGGCTGCAGCGCGCGCGTGAGCTTCAGGTTCCCGTGACCACCAATATGCCGGAGCTGATCAGCAACCATGGCGTGAGCCTGATTATGGATGTCACGGGCGATCCAGAGATGGAGACGTATCTGCATGCCCACAAACCTCCTACCGCAGACATCCTCAGTGGATCAGCCTCCCGACTGCTGTGGGAACTCGTCCAGCATGAATCCAGGCTCGAAGCCGAACTCCTCCAGTCAGAAAAGCTTGCAGGAATCGGCTCATTTGCTGCGGGAATCGCGCATGATATGAACAACCCCCTGCAACTCATTTTGGGTCTTGCGGAAAATCTCGCAGAGGAACGCGATCTGACCGCCGTCCACGAACAAGCCCGGGAAATTATCGAAGCTGCCAAACAAACAAGTGCCATCTGCCGGGACCTCACCCGCTACTCACGGCGCGCATCGCCCCACGAGGATGTGCTGGTGTCTGTAATCGGAAAGCTGGACGAGGCGCTGAAAATCGCACGTTACGCATCAAGATTTCACGACATTGAGATGATCAAACACTACCAGCCCGGCGTCACCGTAAAAGGCAATCCAGATGAGTTACTGCACGTCCTCGTCAACCTCATCACCAATGCGGTGCATGCCATGGAGCGCGTTGGCGGCACACTGACGCTCGAGACCAGACTCCTTGACGGACAGGTCGAAGTCCGAATCTCCGATACAGGATGCGGCATCGCCCCGGACCAAATCCCCAAGATCTTCGAGCCATTTTTCACGACGAAGGACCCTGGCAAAGGCACAGGGCTGGGACTCTATAACGTCAAAACCATCGTCAACAAAATGCGCGGCACGATTGCTGTCGACAGTCAGATCGATAAGGGAACGACCTTTACTATTACCTTCCCCAACGCCGAGCCGGCCGGACAAGGGTGTCTGTCATGAATCCCGCACGTCCCGCGTCTCGCTCTGAAACGAGGTGGGGGCTTCAACTCAAACTGATTCTGTCCATGTTGGTCGTGGGGGTGGTTCCCCTCATCGTGGGTCTCGGTCTCGCCTTTTGGCAAGGCTCTCGCGAGATCCAGGTGGTCAACGGTGAAAGCTTCAAGGCCCTTGCCGAGGAGACTGCGCGAAAAGTTGATCTCTTGATGTCAGATGAAGTCGGCCGGACATCACGGATTGCGGCAGACCCTTCGATTGTCCTGGAACTTGAGCAACGGCGCGATGCCCTGCTGGACATGACGGAAGATGAGCGTCGCCGGGCGGTGGACCGGCTCAAAGAAGGCTGGGAGGCCAAAGACCCCGCAGCAGTCCAGGCCATCACGGGGAGCAAAATAGCCGGCCTCATTCAGGAGTATCTCTCGGGATCCAAGAGCGAAGCGGATCAACTGATACCGCAAGTGGTTCGGTCTGCCACCAAGATGCTGTACATCACCGACATTGAGGGCAACCTGGTTGCCGCGTTGACCACGATGCCTCCCTTTGCCAATAAAGAAACGGCCTGGTGGAAAGGCGCCTCCCATCGCGGGATCGGCCAGCTCTTCATCGAAGATGTGCACTTCGACGAACGTGCCCAGAGCTATGTCATCAGCATCTCGCTGCCCATTATGGATCGCATCCGATATGGAGCAGTCGGCGTACTCCATCGCGTGATCGATGCCAAAGAGTTGATCTCGCCTTCGATTTCTCCCATTCGCTTCGGCAAGACCGGACATGTGATGCTGATCGACCATCGCGGCATCGTCATGAGCTGTCCCATACTGCCGACCGGCGTCCGACTCTCCGATCCACAGATCATTCCTCTTGTCACGCCTTTTCAGCCGGGCTGGGTCAGTGCGCCGAGCGATGGCCATGGCGGACAATCGACCTCGCTTATCGGATTCGCCCCGGTGCCGGAAATCAGCCGAGCCACCAATAGTAATTTAGACAAAGGCTCCTGGCACACCTTCGTGTGGCAAGCCTCCGACGAACTCTTCGCCCCGATTCGTCACTTCCTCACCTGGATGGCCGTATTCAGTCTCATCGCCGTCGGATTGATGACGTCTCTCGGCTATCTTGCGGCCAATCGTATTGTCAAGCCGGTGCGCCGATTACAGGCAGCCGCACAATTGATCGGGCGCGGTGAGCTTCGGGAGCCCATCGACATTCAGACCGGCGATGAGCTCCAGGATCTGGCCGACGAATTCAATCGAATGAATCGCCAATTGGAAGCCGCCTTTGCAGGCCTGAACAATCAAGTGACCATCAAAACGCAACAAGTGGAGTCCCTGATTCACTCGACGGACCAGATCCTGGATGCAGTCCCAACCCCGATCATCATGGTCAATCAAGACGAACAGGTGCAGTACATCAACCGGGTCGGACGCGACTCCTTTCAGGCCATACTTGATTCGACCAAACCAATCCCGTTGTTCGATATACTTCCTGTCGATGTCGCTGTACGAGAGCACCTGCGAAAAGAATTCAGACGTGCACAGAGCGGAGAAAATGTCGCGACAGCATCCGAGGCAGAGGATGCCGTCAACCGCGCCCGTGACCCGTTGGCTCCCGTGATGGGAACGGTGGAACCAAGCAACCGACAGGAGATTCAGATTGGGTCCCGACGGTATCACTATCAGTGGTTCCATATGGCGGGGAGAAACCAGGGAGAGGATCGGATCGGTCTTGTCTTCAGGGACACGACTGACGACAGCCTCCTCCAAGACCAGCTCATCCAGGCCGAGAAATCAGGCAGCCTTGGACCCCTTACCGCCGGAATCGGACATGAGTTGAACAATCCCCTTTTC
>DASQFV010000057.1:0-10078 GCA_035632975.1 Nitrospiraceae bacterium | reverse complement strand
TTCACACCTTCCATGAATTGGGGAAATTCCTCAAAGCGCATCCATTGAGCATAGGCGGTATACACAGGCACGTTGACTTCAATGGATTTCTCAATGGTCGACATACGTTCCTCCTTTTTCAACGAGACCAAGAGCCCGATGCGTTGCTACCCCTACCTTTTCATTTGGGGGTGGTTGGGATGATCCCAACTGCGCGCGTCGATCCGCCGGCCCTCTTCACCACCTCATCCCTGATCGGGAGCAGCCAGTCTGTCCTTTACTGCGCGCATCGGACGAGCACCGTTTTATCGTGCGCGTTCTGCGAGCAAGAAGGATGGTCTGGCTGCTCCCCTCCTATCCTTTCCAGGCCGCGCGTTGCGCGAGCACAGAACGTCATCAGCCTCCATCCCTTTCTCTCACTTCTTAAAGATCAACCTCGGCTCCGTCATACTCCCCATCGGGACTGCCACCAGCTCCCACCCGCTCGCTCCGAACTCGTTCAGCGTGGTTTGCATATTCTGGGTGTCAGGAAGGACCTCGACAATTTTGTACTGGAATCGTTTCGCCTCTTGAGCCTTAGCCGTGAAGGGCTGCCCCGTCACAAACAAGAACCCCAACCCACAAAGACTGACTCCTGCTATCAACCACGCCCCCGAACGTCGTATGTTCCCCATATCTCACCTCCCGTTAGTCTCTCTTACGAATGCGCCACGCGCCAGTTCTTGCCGCCGCCAAGATCCAATTTCTACGACCCCAAGAGTCCGCTGCGCTTCCAGCCCTACCTTTTCACTTGGGGTGGCTGGAATGATCCCAACTGCGCGCGTCGAACGAGCACCGCTTTATCGTGCGCGTTCCGCGAGCAAAGGGATCGTCCCAGCCACCCCATCAGCTACGGATGCGCCACTTTCCAGTTGTGCCCTGTCCCTAGATCGACTTTTAAAGGCACCGACAATCCCAACTTCTTTCCCACCCCTACCATCTCTGTCTTCACGAGATGCTTCGCCTCTTCCAATTCCTTCTCCGGCACTTCGAAGATTAACTCGTCGTGAACCTGGAGAATCATCTTGGTATGTGGCATCTCGTGATGCAGGGCGTTGTTCACGCTGATCATCGCCACTTTGATTAAGTCTGCCGCTGAACCCTGGATCGGACTGTTCACAGCCATGCGTTCGCCGAATCCACGCTGCACCGGGTCGCCGCTCTGCAACTCGGGTATCGGGCGTCGTCTGCCGAGGATCGTGGTCGTGTAACCTTTCGTTTTTCCTTCTTCGATATTGCGGTCCATCAACGCGCGCACTGCTGCAAATCTTTCAAAGAACGTCTCGATGTACTTCTTCGCGTCCGCCTGCGACACGCCGATATTCGAGGCCAGGCCGAACGGACTGATCCCATACACAATTCCGAAGACGACCGTCTTGGCCACGCGTCGCATGTCTCGCGTGATCTGCCCGGAGGGCAGACCGAAAATCTCCATGGCGGTCGCCATGTGAATATCCTCGCCCTTTTCAAACACGGCGAGCAAGCGCGGATCTTGCGACAGGTGCGCGAGGATGCGCGGCTCGATCTGGCTGTAGTCGGCGCAGAGCAAGGTGTGGCCTGTCGGCGCGATAAACGCTTCTCTGATTCGTAATCCATACTCGCCCTTCACCGGAATATTTTGCAAATTTGGCTCGGTAGAGGAGAGCCGTCCGGTCGCCGCGACGGTCTGATTGAGCGACGTATGGAGCCGCTTGGTCTCCGGATTCACCAACTCTGGTAGCGCATCGACATAGGTGGACTTGAGTTTACTGAGGCTCCGATAGTTCACAATCTGCGCGGGCAATTCGTGCTGGGTGGCGAGCTGCGTCAGCGTGTCTTCGTCGGTCGAGTACCCGGTCTTGGTTTTCCTGATCGGTTTGAGTCCTAATTTCTCGAAGAGCACCGTGGCAAGCTGCTTCGGCGAATTGATGTTGAACTCGCCACCGGCCAATCCTTCGATTGCCTTGATCATCCGGTCGAGTTCCCGCTCCAATTCTCTGCTGAGTACGTGCAGGCCTTCGACATCCAATAAGAATCCGTTCCGCTCGATTTCGACCAACACGGGCACCAGTGGCATTTCAACATCGGTGAAGAGCGTGAGGCTTCCCTGTTCCGACAGTCGTTCCGCCATGGACGGGGCGAGCTTGGCCAGCACAGACGCGGCCCCCGCTGCCTCCTCTCGCGATCCTGTGTCCTCGTCGAAAAGGGATTGCGGGGCGGTGCTGTTTTTTTGTCCGGTCTCAAGCCGATGGTTCAGCACTTCCAGAGCGATGGTCTCAAGCTGATGATCGCGGCGGTTGGGATTGAGCAGATAGTCCGCCACCATAGTATCCAGGTAGGGACCCGCGACGGTCAGCCCGATGCGATGAAAGACCAGCAAGGCCGCCTTCAGGTCATGGACAACCTTGGTTCTCGTGGGGTCATGCAGCAACGATGTGATGGGCCGCATGTAGGTTCGAACGTCGAGCGGAATGAATGCGGTCTTATCTCCCGTAGACAGCGCCATCCCCTGCACATCCGTCTGCACACCTGGCCCAGGGGAGAGTAGACACTGCACGCCGAGGCTACCGCCCTTCGGCAATCTCTCCACAAATCGCTGTGCGGATGGTTCATCCTGAAGCAGTTCCGTCTTATCCGCATTCGTCTCAGCCGGAGTAGACGCCGGTTGAAATGATTTGAGGAGTGTGGTGAACTCCAGCTCGCGCAACAAATCGATCAGCTGGTCCTGATGGGGAGGCTTCACGTGATAGGTCGCGGCATCGAATGCCACGGGACTATCCAGTTGGATGGTCGCCAGCTTCCGACTGAGGCGGGCGTTCTCAGACTGTTCGATCAACAGAGCTTTGATCCGAGGTGGCGTGACCTCCTCTACACGGCGTAAGAGTTCTTCGATCGTGCCGAACTGGGCGATCAGTTTCATCGCCGTTTTCTCACCGATGCCCTTCACGCCGGGAATATTGTCCGCCGCATCGCCCATGAGCCCCATGATCTCCACCACGCGCGCCGGCTCCACGCCGAAGCGTTCGAGGCATTCCGCTTCGCCCAACCACTTGGCTTTCACCGGATCGTAAATGTGCACGTGGGGCGTCAGGAGCTGGAACATGTCCTTGTCGCCGGTGACGATAACGACATCGAAGCCGGCCTGTTCGGCCTGGTGCGCGAGCGTGCCGATCAAATCGTCCGCCTCGTATCCGGCCTGCCGGACTGCGGGAATGTTGAGGGCATCCACCACGCGATGGATGTAGGGAATTTGAGCGCTCATGCCTTCCGGCATGGGCGGCCGCTGCGCCTTGTATGCCTTGAACTCCGCGTGGCGCAACGTCGGACCTTTCTCGTCAAAGGCCACGACGAGACCATCCGGCTTCCGCTCACGAAGAATCTTCAGCAACGTCGTCGTAAAACCGAGGATGGCGTTGGTCTGGAGGCCTTGGGAATTATTCAGGGCTGGAAGGGCAAAGAACGCTCGATAGATATAGGCGCTCCCGTCGATTAGGTAGAGCGTCTTGCGGCTGGACTCGGTGGTCGGCATAATGCGGGCTAAGGATCGGGAGCGAGTGTCAGCGGTGGTTTATGAAACCTGTGGCGCATGGCATTAATGACACCCAGCAGAGTGGGCTGGCCGACCATTTTGGCTTCCAGCTCACGCTTTCTGGGGAAATCCATGAGCGAGACCCCGATCAGCATAGTCAGCAGGCCCTGCCCAGGCAAAAAGAGCATGGCACAGCCGGCTAAGAGTAACACGACGCCGACGACGTTCTTGACGACCAACCCCGACAGGCGCAGCACTGGATGATGGTCTTTCATCCAATGGCGGGGAGTTCGCGTGTCGAAATAGTCGGCCGGCAAGCGGACCAGAATCAGCGGGATGGCAAATAGAGAAACGATAAATCCGATGCCCGAGGCCACGGTGAGACCGATGAGCACATCGACAGGAATCCATTGCTGGACTGTTGCGAGTAAGTCATCCATGCACCGCGCATCCTAGCATGCGACCTGGGGGCACTCAAGCCAACGGCCGAGCCTTCGGCGAGTGTTTACGGCCTGTTTCTCGACGGGCTATACTCCCTTTACAATGTCGCGTCGTTCGCCCTGCACAGTTCGGATCAGCGCCTTACTAGGGATCGCGGGCCTTGGCATGGGACTCCTTACTTGTCTCTCCACTGTCAGCGCATCCGATAATCTTCATATCGAGATTACGAAGAAAGGTCTGGGCAAGGAAGTTGTCATTACGCAGGGAGCACGCGAGTGGTTCATGCTTATCGAGGTGACGCCGGAGAATTCCGTGGTCCTGCGGCAGGAAAAAGTGCACGATACGTATCTCGTGGACGAAAGTGAAACGCATGACCGTCCCATGACCACGGGCGAAGTCGATGCGGCCATTACCGATTATGTGAACAGCGTCAAGACGCGCGCCACGAAGGAGTAGCCACCGACCATGACGGCTCAACCCAAATTTGTCATCTTCGCCCATCACGCCACCTACGATACGCTGCACCAGGTCGCGACCCTTGGTCTCACTGCCGCAGCGATGGGAAAGGACGTGATCGTGATCTTATTGTTCTGGACGATCAAGAAGCTGGCCGAGGGAAAGATTGATCAGGTGGACTTTCCCCCTGAGTATGCCGCCTCAGCCGTCGAAGTGACGCGGCTCTTGACAGAAAAGAAGGTACCGAAGATTTCGGAAATGTTTCAGGACGCAAAACACGTCGGGAAGTTTCGTCTGATCGCCTGCAGTGCCGGTCTAGAATACATGGGCGTGGACAGTGCCGTCGTCGAAAAGAACGTTGACGAAGTCATGGGACTACCTGCCATTATTGCGCTCACCTCTGACGCGGAAACGAAGCTGTTCATCTGAATGCCGTGAGGCGTAAAACGTAAGGCGTCAGGCGATGGTGAATTTCACGCGCTCGCCCCTCACCCCTCACGCCTAACGCGATCGTTTCACCCCGACCCGATCGCAGTACTCGATGAGTTTGCACTTGCTGCAGAAGGGCGAGACTGGTTGGCAGAGGTTCTGCCCGTAGGGGACAAGCAAGTCGTTGAAGGTGATCCAATGCGGCGCCGGCAATTTCCGTCGTAGCGCCTGCTCAGTTTCCTCCGGCGTCTTCGTCCTCACGTAGCCCCAGCGATTGCTGATCCGATGCACGTGGATATCCACGCAGATGCCGGGCTTGCCATAGCCGACCGTCACCACCAAGTTCGCCGTTTTCCGGCCGACCCCCGACAGGGTGACCAGCTCCTCGATGGAGTCGGGAACTGTGCCTCCATAGAGGTCAAGAAGGCGACGGCAAATTGCATGAATGGATTTGGCTTTCGTCCGGTAGAACCCGACGGGATAGATCGCGCGTTCGATTTTCTGGAGCGGGAGGGTCAGCACTGTGGCCGGCTGATGCGCCAGCGCGAACAGCCTGGCACTGGCTTCACGTGTCGTCTTGTCTTTGGTCCGGAGGCTGAGGAGACACGATATGAGGATACGAAAGGGATCTCGGTTCGACTCGTGCGCCACCACGCCGAGGACCGGCTCCTCCCACTGCCGAATCTCGCGCTTCACGATTCGAAGCGCAGCAGTGATCTGATCCTGGCGCATGGACGAGGAAGGAATATGAAGGTCTTGGGAGGAATACGATCAACCGAACGGGCGAGCCCGTGGAAGGACGCTTACTCTGGCTTACGCTTCGACAACCATTTTTGACGCCGCCGCTGAGCCTCGCGCTGTTTGGCTTTCTTCCTGACACTGGGCTTTTCGTAAAACCGCCGGCGCTTCAGTTCGCGAAAGAGTCCTTCCCCCGCGAGCTTCTTCTTGGCAACTTTGAGGGCTTTCTCGACGTTATTATTGAAGACTTTGATTTCCATTCTTCCCGTCTGTGTACGTTCCCAGGCGATGACTGTACAGGTTTTTTTCTCGTACCGACCTGACCCTTACTAAGTGGCGCAGTGTAACATAGCCCCCTGAGTTCCTCAAGACGGTTCGTCATTCGCTGAATCCGCTCGAGAAGAGAGGACTTAAGCCGTTGATTGTGCTGAATGTTTATGTTTTCTGCGACCGTATGACGTCCCGCATTGGCTGCGGCGATCGCCAGCACCAGTCCAACGGTGAGATCAGACCGAACGCGTGGCTTCACCCCTGCCGAGCAGGCATGAAGAAGGGCTCCGGCCTCCGTCGCCTGTTCGGCAATTTCAAGGGGAATCTCCGTCGCCAGATGGAGCGCGGACGACAAGATGGCGGGACGAGTCCGGTCTGTCTTCGCAAGCCTCGTTGCCCGGATAAAACGCTGATAGGCATCGCCATCCGCTTGCATGAGCTCGCGAAGCCGCCGGCCAATCTCACCCAGCCGATGTTCCACTCCTCCTTGCTGACTGAGGCGCGCGCCCATGATCCCCAGCGAGGCCGCGAGGGCACCCACCAAGGCCGCGACCGTGCCGCCGGCCGGAATCGGGGTCGCCGCGGCCACCGCGTCCAAAAAGTCCGCGAGTGATTGCGCGTGCAAATCAACCGGCTCCTGTTCGCGAGACGGGGCCTGTCGTGCCGGCTCACCTAATAGTTGAGTCTCCAATCTCATTTCCAGTACCCGCGTTGCATCGAACTGTTCGAGCGCCAGGCTATGCGCGGCGGCCTGAACCAGCGCCGCTTGGGGCACAAGCCCGATCACTTCGCTCCCCGCTACCGCCACACCTTGCTCGGCTGCACGGGCTCGAACCGCTTCAAACGCGACATGGATGGGGGTGATGATGTAATCGGTGAGATTCATGGCGACCTGAACCAGCTGTCGACTGGCTAACTCCACGCCGATCGCTTTGAGATGGGGCAGCCCTCCGTTCGATTGGCGAATATCTTTCGCGATGGATCGGGCCAGCGCCAGATCCGTCGAGCGAAGATTCACATTAAAAGCGATCAAGGGAGGTCGCGCACCGATCACCATGGCGCCGGCCGTCTTATGGAGTTGTGGAGGACCAAAATCCGGTGTCCAGTCAGGATCGGAGGCCATGCGGAAGGCAAGGCCTTGAAGCCCTCCTCGACGGACCGATTCGAGCGGGGCATGATCGCGGTGCAGGGCCGCTTGTTCGTAGAGGAATACCGGGATCTCCAGCTCTGTTGCTACCCGTTGCCCCAACCGCTTCGCCAGATGGATACAATCCTGCATCGTCGCGCCGCGCAACGGCACGAAGGGCACGACATCCGTTGCCCCCACCCGCGGATGGACGCCCTTGTGCTTGCGAAGATCGATGAGATCGGTCGCCACGCGAATGGCGCGAAAAGCCGCTTCAGCGACGGCGTCCGGTTCGCCGACAAAGCTCAGGACGGAGCGATGGTGATCCCGATCCCTCGTCTGGTCTAACAAGCAGACCCCTGTCACGGACTCCACGGCATGGACCAGCGCACGCACCGTCGTCTGGTTTCGCCCCTCACTGAAGTTCGGCACACACTCGACGATTCGATCCACGTCCTACCCCCATCAAACATCAAAACAACGAAGCCGGAGGTCTGATCATCAGCCCTCCGGCTTCTCTCTCCACTAACAGGATGCTGAAAAAGACCGCCAGCGGCGTTCTCGCATCGTTCAAGCCCTCAACGTACCCCAGAGGGTACGCCTCCGGGCTTTCACTCGCTGCGGCCTTGCTGGACGGTCTTTTTGAGCATCCTGAGGCTATGTTGACATTGAGACCGTTTATGGAAGGTTCCAGGCTGTGAAAGCTCTGTCTGTGCTGTTACTTCGTCTTTTTCACAAACGCTTTATAGATCGTTCCCGACTTCGTCTGTTCTTCTTCGAGCCCGACCATCTCATGGCCGGTCGTGTCGCACCAGGCCGGCATGTCTTTCTTGATGCCTTCGTCGTCTGAGACGACTTCAAGGACCTGGCCCAACCTCAGTTCCTTGAACTTCTTCAAGGTCATGATAATCGGCATCGGGCAAAAGTACCCGAGCGTATCGAGCTTCACATCGGCTTGAATCATATCAACCTGTTCATCTGGTTCATTTGGTTTGTTTGGTTTTTCTGGTTTTGAGCTGACACACTAGGCAAACCAGATGAACCAAACAAACTAAATGAACAAGTTGACGCTGCCCTGTTTGGCCTCCGCGAGATAGGTGGTCACCCCCGCGAACTGATCGATACCTTCGATGAGCGTATCTTTCGTGATCCCCATCAGCCCCATAGTCGTCGTGCAGGCAATAAAGTGAACACCGAGTTCCAGCGCTGTCTCCATGAGTTCCGGCACACCCGGCATCCGGTTTTGCTTCATGACCTTTCGCATCATCTTTGTACCCAGCCCCCAGAAATGGAACCGCGAGAGGGGAAGGCTGTCTGCGCCCCCTTTATTCAGCAGGCCGAACATCTGACGAAGCCAGTCTTTGGCAGAGCTGGTCGCGCCTTTCCGGCGAATGGTATTGAGACCCCAGAACGTGAAAAAGACGGTGACCTGCATCCCCATGGCGGCGGCCCCGGTGGCGATGATGAACGCCGCCATCGCTCGGTCCATGTCGCCGCTCAGCAGCACGATCGTCACTTTGTCAGGTTTGGAGGCCTGTAGGTTGGCCAACGTCACCGCTGGATCCATCTGCGCGATTGTCATGACGCCCTCTGTCCTGTCAGGTCCGCATGAATTTGGCGATTTCAATGGGATTTTGACTATAGTCTCCGCTTCTTTTTCTTGTCAAGGAAGGGGAGGAGCGGGGTGGACTGCTGGTCTCCTGTGCTCGCGCAACGCGCGGCCTAAGAAGGCCCTCGTTGGACGCGCGCAGTGGGAAACCGAGCAGGCCACCCCGCTATGAAAAGCAAGGGATCGTGGCAGATACGGATCGAAGATGCAGTCCTGCTATGCGCGCAGTTGAGACCACACCAGGCAGTCTGGCCTGAAGATTTGATTGAAAGGAAGGAGATAGGATTGGATGTCGGCAGTTGGACCAGCATAGGTGCCTCAGCAGATGATGGAAAGATCAGCAAAATGTGCTCGTTGGACGCGCGCAGTGGGAGACCGAGCAGGCCACCCCCGCTATGAGAAGCAAGGGATCATGGCAGAAGAGGATGCGAAGATGCAGTTCGGTGCCGGCTGGCTTGACGTTCCATGACCCACTCGCTATATTCACGATCAAGCTGCTGCTGCGGTCCAGGCTGGTCCTCTCACGTACTTCCTTCCTCTTTTCATGAACCGCGATCTCACCGAGAACGACGCAGATGGTCGCGGATCGTTCGCTGCAGTAGAAAGGTCAAAGTCGGACAGGCTTCTAGGACCATGATGGACAACTGTACGACTCGAAAAACACCGCACCTTGTTCTCATCCTCTCAGCGATCATTCTTTGCACGCAGGCCCTCCCGCTCTGGTCAGCGGACAGCCGTCGTTATGCAACGGTGCCGGCACTGGGTGTGCTCGCCGGTGGGCAGACCGGAATCATCCAGTACATCGTCCTCCAGATCGACAAAGACCCTCGACAAGAGGGGCCGACAGTTCAGTTCAATGAGATTAACCTGGGCGGCGGTTCAATCGTCAGCGAGGATTGGAAAGAAGGCGTCAAGCAGGCCGTCGCAGCTGCCACGAAGGCAGTGGGAGAAGACGGACGAGCGTGGGTGATCACGATCAAGAACCGGTCATATAATGCGTTGACCGAGGGAATGAGCGCCAGCAGCGCCGTTGCGGTCGGCATCGTGGCAGCCTGGCGAGGCGACGACGTCAAGTCGGACGTCGCCCTGACCGGGAAAATCATGCCGGACGGTCAGATCGAGTCGGTGGGTGCACTGCTCATCAAAGTCGAAGCGGCGGCCCGAGCACAGTTTAAAACTGTACTGGTGCCTCGCGGGCAACTAGACGCGGCTGACTGGGATCTCTCCCAGCTGGCAACCAGATGGAACATCAAAGTCGTTGAAGTGGCAACGCTGGAGGAGGCCTACAAGCTCATGACGACGGCAGGACGCTAGCAGGATGTTGAAAAAGTCCGCCAGCAGAGGGGGGATGGCCCGGTGAGTCCCCTGTGCTCGCGCAACGCGCGGCCTAAGAAGGACGGAAGGGGAACAGCCAGACCATCCTTCTTGCTCGCCGAGGCCGCACGATCAGAATGTGCTCCCTCGATGCGCGCAGTGAAGGACA
>DASQFV010000056.1:0-3063 GCA_035632975.1 Nitrospiraceae bacterium | reverse complement strand
GTGGGGACAGATCACGCGGTGCGCGACACGTTCGGGTCGACGATGCACGGATCTGGGAGAACGATGTCCCGCGCTCAAGCAAAGAGAACGGTTCGCGGCGAGCAGCTGCAGCAGCAAATGAAACAGCGCGGCATTTTGGTCAAGGCCGTGTCGATGTCGGGCCTCGCGGAGGAGGCGGGCCTCGCCTACAAAAATATATCTGAAGTTGTAGAATCGGTCGAGCGTGCGGGAATTACAAAAAAGGTGTTGGAATTGCGTCCGATCGGGAATATAAAGGGGTAGCAGTATACCGATCTGCGAGGCACGATGGATGATGGAGCAACGAAAGAACCTCCGGTTTCACGTCCAATTTCGCAGTTCGTTTTCTTCCAGCGCCATGGTCGGCGGAGAGGGCACCGTCGTCGATCTCTCCATCAGGGGTTGCCGCATCGAAAGTCCCACCGACGTTCAGCCAGGTGCTTCTCTGGAGGTCCGAATCGCGGTGATAGAGCACGAACCCCCAGTTCAGGTTCAGCAAGCGATAGTTCGGTGGAGCCGAGGGCGGCAATTCGGCCTTGAGTTTGAGACGATGGCTCCGGAAGAATGGGCCCGCCTCCAGCACACGGTGAAGCAGGTAGAAATGGAGCCCTACGAGCAAGCGCAACAGCAAAAAGAAGGCAGCACCTAGCGCATTGCGTTCCTCACGCAGTCCCTCCGCACCCATTTCGCATCTACGCCTGTGTTGGCCTCGCTTGCGAAAAGCCCCGGCTGGCCGGTTTCAAACGCCTCGCGACGGCATTCGTGAATAATCCGGGCTAGACCTGGGTGAGTCTGGCTCAACCAAATACACGAGACAAGCCAAACACATCAGAGCAACCAGTCGGTTCTCGCGTTCGCGCGTCGCGGTCCATGCACGGTGACTTTCCGAAAGGCGGAAGTTATACTTCGAAAGGTGCGTGCATGTCGACGGGTGGAGAAGATTGTTATGAAGAATTATGTCAGAGGGTTGTGGGGGATCGTGGGAATAGGGTTGCTCACCATACCCGTTGTCGTAGCGGCTGGAGCGCCAGATAAACCGGTGACGGGTGACACGGTTATCCGGGAAGCACAAGAGGCGGTGACGATCACCAAGGACTATACGATTCAGCAGAAAGATGCATTTCGGCGAAAGGTTCAAACAGAGCTGGATGAGATGCAAGTGCGTATCACGCAGCTTCGTGGGCAAGTCACGCATACGTCGGCGGAAGCAAGAGCGGACATCCAAAAGGCGATCGAGGAATTAGAAAAGAAAAAGGACCTGGCCAATAAAAGAGCGGAGGCCCTTCACTCCGCAACGGCCTCTTCCTGGGAGCAGGCGAAATCGAAAACGGAAGCTATGATGGACGATCTTCGTGATTCTCTCACACGGGCCCGGTCTTATCTCCCGTCACGGTAGACCAATGAAATATGCCCTCTACCCCGGTTGTGCGGCCCAAGGGGCGACGCCGGAACTCTATCAATCGACGAGGGCGATCATCGGCCGATTGGGGATCGAGGTCGTCGAACTCACGGCCGCGGCCTGTTGCGGCGCCGGGGTTGTGACGGAGGCGAATCCCGATATGGCGTTGGCGCTTAACGCCAGGACATTTGCGCAAGCCGAGGCGCTCGGACTGGATGTCATGACGATCTGCGGAACTTGCCAGGGTGTAATGAGTGCAGCCAATAGACAATTGAAGTCGGAGGCAGGGAATCTGGATCGCATCAATGCTCTCCTGGCACCAGAAGGATTGGCCTACCACGGTCATGTCCAAGTCAAACATCTGTTGTGGATCGTGGTGCGAGACATCGGGCTGGCTCGCCTGGGTACGCTGGTCTCTGTGCCGATGCGAGACTTCCGCATCGCCCCGTTTTACGGTTGCTACATCCTGCGGCCGTCGTGGGATCTGGGGTTCGACGATCCCGAGAATCCCCAATCCCTCGAGCGCGTCATCAAGGCCGTCGGTGGCGAACCGGTGGCCTATGCCGGAAGAACCAAATGCTGTGGGTTTCCCATCATCCTCGAGAAGGAAGCCATTGCCGTAGCCATGGCAGGGACGCACATGAAAGAGGCCAAGGAGCAGGGGGCGGACTTTATGGTGACGCCTTGTCCTCTCTGTCATATGAGTCTGGATATTTATCAGGATCGGGCTGGTCGTGCGGTGAATCGCGATCTCCACTTACCGATCTTGCATGTGCCACAGTTACTGGGACTGGCGATGGGACTTCCGGCCAAGGACTTGGGGCTCTCGCATCATGTGATCTCGGTCGATTCCATTCTAGCGACGCTTGAGCGTCATCGAACGCCTCCCAAACTTTCTGAAGGAGCTGGCGAATGAACGTGGTGAACCTCTCAGATTATCAGCAGTTTAGCAGTGAGAAGATGAAGAAGAATAATATGTTTCAGACGCCACGATTTTTCTGCGACATCTACTGCTTCGAGCCAGGGCAGGAACAGAAGGGGCATAGCCACAGCGTGCAGGATAAAGTCTATCTCGTGCTTGAGGGGCAGGGCACGTTCCAGGTCGGTTCAGAGAAACAGGTGCTCGGTCCAGGGCAGGGGACCATGGCGCCGGCCGGGGAAGAGCATGGCGTGAAGAATCACACAGGCCAGCGTCTTAAAGTAATAGTGTTCATGGCGCCGAATCCGTCTTGAAGATGAGAGTGGGATGTGGACTGATTGATCTCCTGTGCTCGCGCAACGCGCGGTCGAGGAAGGACGGGAGGGAGCGGCGAGGTGCCCTTCGTGCTCGCAGAACGCGCACGGTGAGACGGTGCTCGTTCGATGCGCGCAGTAAAGGGCAGCCTCGGCCACTCCCTCCAGGAGAAGCATTAGAAATCGGAAGACCCTCGCCTGGGCTAATAGCACGTCCCGGGAAATGATCGCGAAGCAATCGGAGGGTAGGGCGGGTAAAGAATATCTGCCAGTGGGTGGGAGGGTGAGAAAGTCGCGCGCAGTGGGAGATCAATCAGCCTCCATCCCTGCAGAGATTATAAGAACGCTTGGAGGGATCATATAGATGGATGATGGTCGCTCGATGCACGCAGTGGGAGCCACACCGGCCGCCT
>DASQFV010000055.1:0-6064 GCA_035632975.1 Nitrospiraceae bacterium | reverse complement strand
CTCTACTGTGATCCAAGTCGGTCCAGATACCGAAGAAAACAAAGTTTGGACAGAATTCGTCTCGCCCATTCTCGATGGCATCAAGGACAACGTAAAAGAAATTTGTCAGTACGGTTTCACTGAGATGTTCAATAATGTAATTGATCATTCTCAGTCACAAACTGCTGACCTAGTGGTTATAAGGGACGCATTAGTCGTTCGCATGACAATACAAGATCATGGGATAGGCATATGGAAAAAGTTGCAACAAGAATTTCATTTAGATGATCCACGTCACGCATTAATGGAACTCACCAAAGGCAAAGTAACGTCAGATCCCGCGAGGCATACCGGAGAAGGAATATTTTTCACCTCTCGCATGTTCGATAAATATATTCTGGCTTCTGACAAGTTAACGTTTTGCCGCTTTCAAGAGGGCGGTGAATGGCTGTCTGACGTTATATCTGACGATTCTGGACCAGGCACAAGCGTAACAATGGTTTTGTATCTAGATTCCGAGAAAACCCCCGCCGATATTTTCAACAAATTCACAACGGAGCTTGATGACTTCGGCTTTACGAAAACCCATCTTTCAGTACAACTGGCAAAATATGAAGGGGACCATTTGGTTTCGCGCTCTCAAGCTAGGCGGCTATTATCCAGGCTGGATAAATTCAAAGAAGTAATCTTAGATTTCACGAATGTCACGGCAATCGGTCAGGCATTTGCAGACGAGATTTTCCGCGTATTTCAGAACGAGCATCCATCTATCCTTTTGATTCCGATTCACACAACGCCTGAAGTACAAGGAATGATCAACAGAACTGTAGCGCATGACAGCCAAACAGCGAGTCGTGGTGTCGATTCACCTGCACAGAAGACAATGTTGTATCGAAAACGATCTGGAGGGAGAACTTGGCATTATCGTATAGACTGCTCTGCGTGGCCAACTAGTGACTTCACTGAACAAGCAGACGATCCTCCCGATGGAGAATTATGCAATGAATGTCGGGCGAAGGCATCCATTTAAACAGCTTTGCATGGAATTCAAAATAGCCCACTACCCACCCTGTTGGGTTCATTGACTCCCTCGTTTCATTTTGTTAGCCTCAAGCCCCGCCGCGTTGCTAGCGATAGAGAAGACGCGAAGAGTCCGGCAGCATCCTTGGCATCAAAATCCCGAAAGGAGTTCCGATGGCTAGCTCAACCGCTTCCCCCGAATTGCTTGCAGAACTGCAGAACAAGGCCACGCAGCTCCGGATCGAGAGCGTTCGTGCAACGAGTGAAGCCGGGAGCGGGCATCCGTCCAGCTGCTGTTCCGCTGCGGACATTGTCGCAGCCCTTTTCTTTTCCGTCATGCGATACGATCCCAAAAATCCCAAAGCCCTCAATAGTGACCGATTTGTGTTGTCAAAAGGCCATGCCGCCCCACTACTTTACGCCGCCTGGGCGGAAGCAGGCCTCTTCCCGAAAAATGATCTCTTGAAGTTACGCACTTTGACCTCAGATCTGGAAGGGCACCCGACCCCTCGCTTGTCGTTTGTCGATATGGCAACGGGTTCGTTGGGGCAAGGCCTTCCAGTCGGGATCGGCATCGCCCTTAATGCAAAATTCGTCGATAAACTGGATCACCGAACCTACGTCTTGATGGGCGATGGAGAATCCGTCGAGGGATCCGTATGGGAAGGGGCTGAAGTCGCGCGCTATCATGGGCTGGATAACCTTTGTGCCATTGTGGATGTCAATCGACTGGGTCAAAGCGATCCCACCATGCTGCAACACGACATGGAGGGTTATCGCTCACGGTGGGCCGGCTTTGGCTGGCAGGCGCTGGTGGTTGACGGGCACGATCTTTCAGCTCTGCTCGCGGCATTCGAGACTGCTGCGGGCACCAAAGGCAAACCGACGGTTCTTCTTGCCAAAACGTTTAAGGGCAAGGGCCTCTCCTTCATGGAGAACCAGCCTGGCTGGCATGGGAAGCCGGTTGCCAAAGGCGAAGAAACCCAGAAGGCGATTGATGAGTTGACCCAGCAGTTGAAGCCGAGCAGCACAGCCATTTCATTTAAGAAACCATCGACGCCGGCTCAGGGGCCCTCGTCTATCAGTCCCCTCCCATCTTCGCCCTACAAAGTAGGCGATACTGCCGCCACGCGCGAAGCGTTCGGCGTTGCCCTGGAAGCGCTTGGCGCGGTGAATCCACTGGTTGTGGGACTCGATGCGGACGTCAAGAATTCGACCTATACGGACAAGTTCGGCAAGAAATTTCCCAACCGATTTTTCGAGAACTTCATCGCCGAGCAAAACATGGTGGGCGTAGCAGCTGGCCTTGCGGCTTGCGGTAAAGTCCCGTTCGCGGCGACATTTGCCTGTTTCCTCGCCAGGGCATACGACTTCATCCGTATGGCGGCCATCAGCGGTTCGAACATCAAACTTGTCGGCACACACGTCGGCGTGAGCATCGGGGAAGACGGTCCTTCGCAAATGGGATTGGAAGATATTGCGATGATGGCTGCGCAACCGGGCGTCACCGTATTGTATCCGTCCGATGCGACCTGTACGTATCGGCTCGTCGAAATGGCTGCTAAACACAAAGGGATGGTCTATATTCGGGCCGGTCGCCCCAAGTCTCCGGTTCTGTATGGGCCTGATGAAACGTTCCAGATCGGCGGATCGAAGGTCATTCGCCAAAGCGCGGCGGACGTCCTTACGATCGTCGCAGCCGGCGTCACGCTCTTCGAAGCCCTGAAGGCCTACGACGCATTGAAAGCTGCCGGCATCTCCGTGCGGATCGTCGATCTCTATAGCATCGTCCCCATCGATCGCACCACGTTGCTGGACAGCGCCAGAGCCACGCAGGGGCGCATCCTCACCGTAGAAGATCATTATGCGCACGGCGGCCTCGGGGATGCTGTGCTCAGCGCGGTCGGACCAGAAGGCATCAAGGTACATAAGCTCGCCGTTCGCACGATCCCACACAGCGGGAAGCCGGACGAACTTGTCGACCACTTTGGCATCGGAGCGCGATCGATTGTTGAGGCAGCCAAACAAATCACGAAATAAGCCCTCCCGCACCGCCCTTGCTCATGAGTTGGACGGTATTCCTCTCCTGAACATTCTCTCAGGACCAGCGCGCCAACGCACGATTCAGGGACTGACCAAAGCCCACTACGGCAAAGGCGACTTCATTCTAGGTCGCATACGCGCATGGGAAAGCATAGCCTGCATGGCGTGGGCGGCCTGACCGTAAATTCCAGCTTTTCTGTCTTGACAATGGGGTACACGTAAGGCATTGTGGGCGGCATTAACTAAGCAAGGACGGCATGAGCCTTCAACGTCGGCCTTTTCATTGGCCGGCCATGCCGGGTATTCTGTTGATGCTGGTAGCAGCATCCGTGTCTGGGCGGTAAACCGGCCATTCAAGCTGCCGTAGATGATTCCGTCGGACTAGTCAGGGCTGATAAGCCGTATCACTCAAGCGGAGGGCCTTCCGGCTCCGTCGGTCTGGTCGGCGAGCGTGAGCAATCCGAGTTGTTATCCGTGTTGAGCCCATGGGGCAAGACACCGTCGAGAGACGATAATCACCATAAGAAAGGGAGGTGCGAATGACGATGGGGAAGGTCGGGATGTCGGTCATGTTGATGGTGTCTGTCCTGATTCTTTCAGGTGGAATGGCATACTCTGATGACGCCCCTCCACCCTTACCCACGGTCCCGGCCGACTATGCCGACAAACATATGCCGGCTGGAGGGTGGACGGATGCTAAGGCCATTGCGGAGGGAGCAAAGATTTTCACCGGCGAGGCCAACCCGCTAGTCAACTGTGCCAGCTGCCACGGCAAGGATGGTAAGCCTGTGAAAAAAGGGGCGCGGGATCTTCGTGACCAGAAGAACACCACCCGTTTCTCGGACAGCTTCTGGTTCTGGCGAGTGTCGGAAGGGGTCCCGAAGACGAAGATGAAGGCCTGGAAGCAGTTCCTGTCGGAGGAGCAGATCTGGCAGGTAATGGCTTACGAGCACCAGTTCTCGCACGGGAACACACCAGCCGAACACACGGATTACAAACCCTAAACGGGAGGAAAATCCGAGTGCCCTGATTTAGGGCTGAAATCATTCGGTACGTACCAAGCAGATGACAGAAGAAACCGTCAGAGCAATCCAAAATCAAAGGAGACTGCGATGTCTATTCGTTTTTCGCGTAACGTGCGTAATGCCGGACTCATCAGCGCATTAGTTATTGCTCCGTGTCTTGCCATCAATCCAGGATTGGTGTCGGCGGCGGAGTCCATCAAGGCTGTCGTGACAACCGCACCCAATGTTCCCCCTCCCATCACACGAAAAGAGGCTGCCAACGTCATAGTAGAACTTGAAGCTCACGAGTGGGTCGGCAAGCTAAGCGACGATAACAATTATAAGTTCTGGGGTTTTGGATCCGCAGGAGCGGCTGGAACCGTACCAGGGCCCATGATCCGAGTAATGGTAGGGGATACGGTTGAAATCCGTTTGAAGAACAATAAGAATAGCCAGGAGAGTCACAATATTGACTTTCATGCGGTCACTGGACCAGGGGGTGGGGCCGCCATGCTCAATACCGAGCCAGGGCAGGAAAGCCGGCTCCGGTTTAAGGCCCTCAATGCCGGCCTCTTTTTCTATCACTGCGCCACCGCTTCTCCATCCATTCCCGAACACATTGCGAACGGCATGTACGGTGGGATCTTAGTTGAGCCGGTTGGTGGGCTTAAGAAAGTAGACAAAGAATTTTATGTCGTGCAAAGCGAGTTTTACACCAAGCCTGGTAAGAAGGGCGATACCTTGGAGTTTTCGTTCGAAAACGGGTTAGCGGAGCACCCTTCACATGTGGTGTTTAATGGAGTGGCAGGCGCGCTTGTCAAAAATCCTCTGCAAGCCAAGGTGGGAGACACCGTTCGAATGTTCTATGTCAACGCAGGACCGAACCATGTCGCGTCGTGGCACATCATCGGCGAGATATTTGACAGGGTGTACCCCGAAGGTTCCTTGACAACAGCTCCATTGGAGGGCCTCCAAACCACCGTCGTGCCTGCGGGTGGCTCATCCATGGCAGAATTTAAGGTAGAAGTGCCTGGAGTCTATATCAATGTGGACCACTCAATCTTCCGCATTGCAAAAGGCGCCGTTGGCCTGCTGAAGGTAGATGGCCCAGAGAATGCGGACATTTACAAAGGCCTGAAGTAATCTGCAGGCCGGTTACAAGGGTGACTTCAAAAGATAGCGGCCCCTAGTGATACAGTGGCGGTCAGGGGTCGCGGTCCTGAGAGTCGCACCAACGTAACGCAATCTGCGAGAGGGAGAGGCAAAGCCTCTCCCTCTCTGTTTTAGGATGGGTAGAGTAGATCGGACTTGTTCACATTTTAAGCGGGGCACAACGGGAGCCTGAATTTCGAAGCGGCCTTCTTGAAGGCAGGGATGCTACAAATTGATAAAGAATTGCAAAAGGATGATGTGGTTGATTTGGTTGATGAGCCCAGGCTGGCGGTTGTTGACCGCCTGCGTTTGATAGCCAAGGTCCATATTGAAGTGTTCCGTAAATTTGCGATTCATACCGAGAAAAAATCTGTTTTGATCGAATCCTGACTCAGGACCATTTCCCACCGAATTTAGATTCACGAAAATTTCATCGTAGGCGACGATCGCCCACTCTGGAGCATCCGGTAGCGGAAAATCACCGCGCAACATCGTTCGGGCTCGCACGGCGGTACCATCCGTATTGTCTATGAATCGCTCTTCCAGCCGGGAGCGACTGAGAACTTTGACGAATGGAAATTTGCGACGGTAAAGCAACTGCTGAAACAGTCGGTTTTCTTCTCGCAAGCTGGGCTGATAATTTCCAACCCACGCGTACCCTTGCCACAGGGAAAAATGATCATTTAGTTTGTAACCGACAGCTGGACGAAGAATCAGTTGATCTAATTCTGATACGTCGTCCCCGAATCGGGGGTTCACCTCCATGTATCCGATAAACGAAGATGAGAGGGGAGCGGTCAAATAGACCGGCGCCCAGAGACGGAAGTCCTGGTTCACGGTAGCCTGGACCACCGAAACGGGGCCGC
>DASQFV010000054.1:0-3810 GCA_035632975.1 Nitrospiraceae bacterium | reverse complement strand
GATGACAGTCCGATTTCCCGCGATGGCGCGACGAGCTGCTTCGACCGCGACATAGGTCTTTCCGCTTCCTGTCGGGACACTCACGACGACGTCACTCTCTCTCAGTGTGGCGATGGCCTCTTCTTGCCAGGCATCCGGGACAAAGGGCTTTGGTGGCGGCACTCCCAGACCCTCCAACCAGGTGGACAGGGTGATGGCCGGCTCATGGGATTCTTTCTCGGGCGGCCTGTGTGTGGTGCGACGTTGCGGCGCTAAGGATTTGGCTGTTCGCGCGGCGGGGGATTGACGATCGGGTGGCGCGGGGCGAGCCTGTTGCTCGCCGATCAAGGTCATCAGGTCGGACTCGAACCCTGCGCGGTTCTCCGCGGAATGCCGCAGCAAAACCTCGATCAAACGGCGTTTACCTGCGCGGAAATGCCGCTGAATGCGCCCGCGCGCAAGACGATGCAAGAGTGCGATCGGTTGTTGAGCCAGCAGTTGTTCGAGTTCTTCGGTGGTCATTGTTTCTTCGTTAGGCGTGAAACGTAAGGCGTGAAGCGATGGATGCCGGTGGCTTCGTCTCGAACCGAGTCCGACCCCTTACGCCTGACGCCTCACCCCTCACGTCATTTCTCATGGCAATTCCTCCAGCACGCCCCGGCGCAGGGCGGCGATGGCACGTGAGGCAGTGTCTGCCAAACCGGGGTGTGTGGCCTTGAGCGTGTGCAGCTGTGACAGGAATTCCAAGGTTCGTGCTAAGAGGCGATAGATATCCCCCTCAGCCATTGTAGTGCTTTTACAGAGACCAATCCACGTGAGCATGGGATCGCCGATCCACCGTTCTGTCACCGCGGCAACGTCGGCACGCAGGAGCGGGGGATCTTCATGCGGCGAGAGCGACGCAGCCAGTTTTCGGACCTGCCCGAGCAATGAACCCAGCCCGGAACTGACGCGAGGAAAGGCGCCGGGGCGATCGTCGTCATGCGCGATGCTCGACATGACGGCAGCCAGCATGGCGGGATCGGCTCCGGTGAACGCATCGGCCCGGAGCAATTCCGTGATGAGCAGCGAGTGGTCGATGCGGATGAGCCTGGCCCATTCTCCGTCTTCGGTCAGACGGGCCGTCGGCGTGAGGTATCCGAACTGTTGCAGGACGTCAATCTTCTCTTGGAAACGGTGCCAGAGACTCGTCCTCAAGGCCTGGATCGATTTGACGTGTCGATGTTGTTCCTGCCGAAGTTTGGCGGCGATGGGATAGTCCCTTTGACAGGCGGAACGCGAAGGACAGGTTGGACAGGCGAAGTCGCCCAGGGTTTGCACGATGGCGTCCGGAAGCGGTTCGTCGTCCTTCGGAATCAGGATGGGAAGCTCCGGCAGCCTACCAGGCAACTCTTCCAGGTGATGGAGTAACTCTTCCACGCTCTCCGGCGTGCACCAGGGATAGACCGGCGCGTCCACGCAGTCGAGGACACGGTCGGACACTTCGGTCACCGTGGAGGCGGGAGATTCGGTAATGCCTCCGCCTAAACGCAGTGCCGTGATCATCGGGCTCTTCTGTCCCTTGCTGCGATATTGCCGCAGGACCACGCCTCGGTTGCGGCCGAAGCCCACCACGCGACCGGGCGTGAGAAAGTGAAAGCGTGCAGCGACTTCTGGTGGTTCGTGCCTCCTGACGGGGGCGCGGTGCGATTTCTGTCTACGGACCTGGTCGAATGTCTGCCATTCTGTGATCCAGTCGGTGCAGACGCGCGGCCCGAACGGTTCCATCTGATCGCGCAGATCGTCCAGCTTGCGTTCCAAGACTTCGGCGCGCTGGTTGAGCTGAAATTGCGCAAAGCTTTTGGCGAGAATCGGTTGGATTTGATCCAGCGCATGCGCTTTCAAGAGATTCAGAACCATCGGATAGCTGATGAGGAATTGGCTGTTGATCGCTTCCGGATGGCCGGTGAAGCCTTTGGTCAGCACGCTCAGATCGATGTAGGGCGAGGGAGTAACGATGGCGAAGCCCACGAGATCTTTTCCTCGGCGTCCCGCTCGGCCGGCAATCTGCTGCACTTCGCCGATGGTCAAGTCCGTGAAGTCACGTGACTTGCGAATGCTGGACTGCGTGATGATGACGGTTCGCGCAGGAAAATCGACTCCGGCGGCCAGTGTAGTCGTGGCGAAGACGGCATCGAGGCAGCCATGACGCATCAGTTCCTCAACCGCGATTTTCCATGAGGGCAGATGGCCTGCGTGATGCGCAGCCACGCCGATGCGCTGCACGGTCGGAATGAGCGGGTGTTCGGCGATGCTGGGATATTGGGCGATCACTGTTTCCAGCACGGTGGCGATGGCCTGCTGCCGAAGCGGTGGGAGGAGGATGCGGCTATGGTCGAAGGCCTGCATCGCTTCATCGCAGGCACGGCGCGACGTGAGGAACACAATGGCAGGGGTCAAGTGCTTTTCGCGAAGAGCGATGATCAGATCAACCGGATGAATCGAGGGAGGCATGCAGTTTCTTTCCCTTTGCAATCACGACCAAGCCGGATTCGGTGACGGTAAATCGCTTGGCGTCGGCCTCTCGGTTGTACCCGATTTCCGAGTTGGGCGGGATGATGACATCCTTATCGATGATGGCCCGTCTGATCCGACTTTGTGCGCCGATGACAACGTTTTCCATGACGATCGATTCACGCACGTCCGCATTGTCCTGCACACGGACGTCCGGTGAGAGCACTGAGTTTTGTACCCGGCCACCGGAGAAGATGCAGCCGCCGCAGACGATGGAATCCAAAGCCACGCCCATCCTGCCGCCCTGATAGTCTTGCGCGAAGACGAATTTCGCCGGTGGAAATTGCCCTTGATAGGTTCGAATCGGCCAGTGTTGGTCGTAGAGATTGAAGAGGGGGTCCACCGCGACGAGGTCCAGGTTCGCTTCCCAGTACGCGTCCAATGTTCCGATGTCCCGCCAATACTTCACATCTTTCTTGTTCGCATCGATAAATTTGTAGGCGTAGACACGTCGATCGCGAATCATTTGCGGAACGATGTTTTTCCCGAAGTCGTGACTCCCGCCCGCCTGGGCGTCGGCAATCAAGTACTTGCGGAGGACGTTGGTGCGAAACAGATAGATGCCCATCGAGGCAAAGGCATGGGTCGGATCGTTGGGGATCGACGTCGGGTGAGCCAGCTTCTCTTCAAAGTTCGTAATCCGGAATTCCTCATCCACGCTCATCACGCCGAATCGATGGGCCTCTTCGATCGGAATATCGATCGCGCCGACCACGGCATCGGCGTCTTTAGCGATCAGCCAATGGAGCATCTCCATATAGTCCATCTTATAAATATGATCGCCGGCAAGGATGAGCACATAGTCAGGTTGTTCGGTGTCGAGCAGAAAAAGGTTCTGATAGACCGCGTCGGCTGTGCCTCGGTACCATTCTTCGCTGATCCGCTGCTGGGGTGGAATCGAGGCGATGAATTCGCCGAGCTCGGCGTTGAAGATGTTCCAGCCCGTGCGGATGTGACGGTCGAGCGAGTGGGATTTGTACTGGATGAGGACTGCGACTTTTCGAAGCCCGGAGTTGAGGCAATTGCTGAGCGTAAAATCGATAATACGATATTTCCCGCCAAAGGGAACCGCAGGCTTGGCCCGATGTTCGGTGAGGGGATGGAGACGTTCGCCCTTTCCGCCCGCCAGCACCATAGTGAATATGTTCGACATTGCGGCGAATTGTAACAGGGCGCTGAGGAAATAGAAAGAAAGCAGACTCGTTGACATCGCGAGGATCTGAGACGATACTACCCTGGACAGCCTAGTAGCGGTGAGTAATCGAGCAAAGGAGTAAG
>DASQFV010000053.1:0-5869 GCA_035632975.1 Nitrospiraceae bacterium | reverse complement strand
AAGGCCGATTAGGGCCAATCCCAGCATCGCCGCCGCCGCGCTCATAATGGCTATTGTCCGATTCTTAGTCGCTTTCATGTGTACATCCTTCCTGATTTTGTTTGGGCGGGCTTCCTCAGAGGAATCTTGCCCTCGTAACATTGCTTAGACGAATCCGGAGAAAATAGGCTGAGGCGGCCCTCGGGTGGTGATCACCCCGTTAAGAGTGGTGGCATGCAATGTGGCACTGTGATGCCCGAAGACGAATCTTGTCGGAGCAATGGATGGCCCCCATGACCGGCCAGAGGAGGATTGTGTTTCGATGCCGTCGCAGTGCCATGCGCAGGATCCATGGGTGTGATGCGCACTGTTCGAATGAGATTGTGGACAGTGGGGGGTCGTCCATTGCGGCGTGAGGCTTCCATACAGAGTGGAGACGGACCCGGCCACCCAGAGCACCACACAGACGCCTGCGATCGCACGAGACAATCTGCCCCGCCGACTCTCTGTCCACAGCTGTAAGAACGTGCCGATCATTTGCCTATCGCCCTTACGACCCACCGAGTATCTGGAACGATTTGGTGAGTCCGAAAACATAACTGATCTGCTGTTCGAGGTTGCCGTTGAAATCGCGATACACGGGAATCTGCGCGATGAAATACGCTGAGGCGAAATTCCAGAGGTTCAGCATGATGCCGGGAGAATAGGCGAGGTAGGTTGATCCGGTAGTCGGCACTGCACGAAATTTGACTGTCGGATCGAGCAAGATCGAGGTGCCTGTTGCCGGATTAAATTGAAAGAGCGACGCATCCATCGCATCGTTCTGCATCCAGCGATAATTGACTTGCTGAGTCAGGACCAACCACTGAGCTTGCTCAAGCGGGATAATATTGAGACCCGCGCCGACGTTCACTTCGTCGCCGAACTGATACCCGTCGCTGTTCTTGAACGTGTGGCGGTAGCTGGCTAACGCAAATTGATTGAGTCGGTGTGGAATCAACTCATAGCTTTGGTAAATGGTCGGCACGAGACCAACATTCCCGCGGCCGAGTTGGAGAGTCGATTCAGCCAAAGTACCACTGGTAGTCGTCTGATCGTGATCGCCAGTGGGCAGGTCGACTCCGAACCCCAACACCACCATGCTCCGCAACGTCGGCAGGACGTTATACTTCAACGCGACACGAATATCGCCGAGACCCTTATCGCTGTAGGGAACTGGGTTGAGTCCTCCGATCTGGGCATCGGAGGTCACGTGCTTGTAGGGGAGCGTGACTTGAAGTCCGAATCGCTCGGTCAACCCGTAGTTCATGTCCAACGTCGCGGTTCGCATGAGTGTCTGGATTTGATTCACGTTCAGATTGGCGAGCGTCAATGTCTGATTGCCCTGATCGGCAAAGGGGATGCTGCCGCCTTGCCCCGGAGGCGCTTCCATCGGGGTGTAATTGTAGATGGCATTCACGGTTAGCAAACCGGCCATTGGCACCTGTTGCTGGGAGCCGATTACGACGAAGCAGCTCACAGAACCGCAAGACGCTTCAACAGACGGCGCGATGCAGGACAATAACCATCCCGAGGCCGCGAGGCTGATGATGAATCGTCCGACGTGAACACGCATGAAACGTCCTTTCTCCGGAACAGATCAGTGGTCGCAATCGTGTCGTCCGTATGTGCCTATCATTGGAGACTTCCGTCGAATTCCTTCAAGGAGATGAAGGGATCTCGATCAGAGCTATCCAACAGTGAAGACAAATACAGGGATGAGGGGACTAGACGAGTGGGGGCGCGCGCGAAGGCGGCTGCGAGCCATGGGAGAGATGGAGTTGGGTAACAGGAGGCGCTTGTTCAAGAAACGTCGAGTATCGGACTGGTGCGACATCGACCACTGTGCCTTCGACGGCGTCGGCCGCGGTGCAGAGCCATGAACACAATGCGGTGGCGTGAGTCGCAGCACTGTGATGCTCATGTTGCGCCATGTGGGTGGTTAGCTGCGGATACACAATCCCGCTGAGCGCCACGATCCAGAGCGCTAACCCTCCGACTGCAAATTGTCGAATGCTACATCTCATAAATCGTAACGACTCAGGTTGATAGGCTGAAGGCTTTTAGGGGTCCGTGATTCGTGCTTTGCGAGATCATTCATAGTCTTCATGCTTCAGCCTGAACACCTGAGTACCTTTGACCTTAGCTCTTCATCGAAGAGCCGCTGCCTTTAGCGGCTCATTTTTCTGAATCCGCGCGACGGTTTCATCGATCTTCTGTTCGGTCAGCAGGCCACCTTTAATGTATTCCTGCACGCGCCCCTCTTGGTCGATGAAGACGCTCACGGGCAGTCCGAATACGCCGAACTGGTTGGCGACTTTGTTGTCGCGATCCATCAGGACCGGGAATGTATGGCCGTACTGCTTGATGTGTTCGCGCACTTTGGCATCGTCTTCCAACTCGTTGACGGCCAATACCACGAAGCCCTTGTCACGTAGCTTGTCATACATGGCTTGCATGGCCGGCATTTCGGTCGTGCAGGGCTTGCACCAAGTGGCCCAGAAGTTCACGAGCACGATCTTCCCGCGGTACTGGCTGAGGCTCTGAGACTTACCCTCCAAGTCGATCAGGCTGAAATCCTCTGCCTGCATGCCGACCGCCGGGACTCGCGAGCCCATCCCCCAGGCAAGCCCACAAGTGAGCGCCACGATAATGGTGGCTAATGTAATCCCTCGTTTCACTGTACCGATGTTCTGGAGGGAGACGTTCATTGTCAGCTCCTTCGTACTCTCTTGAAAGTTGAACCGTGTGGCTCCACCAATATAAAAGAGGAGAGCCAGAGTACCCGTTAGATGACCGAGTCAGTTTGAAATTAGCGAACGGGAGGACCGCGAGAGGCAGAATTTTCGGCGTAGATAACCAGAGTCTGAATGAGAAATGGCAGTTCAATCGATTCGAGCGGGATTAATTCGGGTGGGGTCGGAACGGCAGTTTCTTCCCACCCTTGCCCTACGGCACACATCCAGGAGCAGAGCACGGTGCCATGCATGGCAGCGTTATGATGGGCATGGTGCCCGGCGTGTTCGACCGACTGCGCCTGAGCCAATCCGCCAATGGAAAGGACACAGAGTATTAAGAGGATCGACAGGACTTTGAGAAGGGTGTGATTCATCGGCAGACGACCCAGTGTGAGACCGAATCGTAATGGAGCCCCACTAGGCCTGTCAAGCCGGCCACTCCACATCAGGTCCTCTGCTGCTTATAGGATTCACGGAAAAGATACTGTATACTGCGCCAATACTTTCGGAGACATCGGCGTTCGTTCCGAACGACAGTACCATGGTCACGCAACTACTCAACCAGATCTTCGGCAGCAAAAACGATCGTGAAATCAAGACAATCCGCCCGATTGTGGAGCGGATCAATAGCCTGGAATCCGGCCTGACTCCGCTCCCCGATCACGCCCTCGCGGACAAAACCCAGGAGTTCAAGAAGCGCCTTGGGGCCGGGGAAACCCTGGACGATATCCTGCCTGAGGCCTTCGCGGTCTGCCGTGAAATGTCCCGCCGCAAGCTGAACATGCGCCATTTCGATGTGCAGTTGATCGGCGGCGTGATTCTCCATAGAGGCCGCATCGCTGAAATGAAGACCGGCGAAGGGAAAACCCTGGTGGCCACGCTGCCGGTGTATCTGAATGCGCTCGAAGGGAAAGGCGTGAACCTCGTCACCGTGAACGACTATCTTGCTAAGCGCGATGCGCAGTGGATGGGCGTGCTCTACCACGCGCTGGGACTTTCGGTGGGCATCATTCAACATGATGCCTCCTTTTTCTTCGATCCGAACTATGACGCCTCCGACAAGCGGCTCCAGTCTCTCCGCCCCTGCACGAGGCCTGAGGCCTATCGTGCCGATATCACTTACGGCACCAATAACGAATACGGGTTCGATTACCTCCGCGACAACCTGGTCGTCACCGATTTGGCCCAGTGCGTGCAGCGCGAGTTGAACTTCGCCATCGTGGACGAAGTCGACAGTATCCTCATTGACGAGGCCCGCACGCCGTTGATTATCTCCGGTCCGACGGATGAAACGACCGATCTCTACTACCGCATCAACGCGATTATCCCGCAGCTGAAACCGGAGCACGACTACACGATCGAGGAAAAAACGAAGACCGCGTCGTTGACCGAGGACGGGAACGTCCGGGTCGAGAAATTGCTCGGCGTGGACAATCTCTACGATCCCGACCATATGGAACTCGTCCACCACGTCGTCAAGGCGCTCCAGGCCTATGCCCTCTACAAACGGGACGTGGACTATGTCGTGAAGGAGGGCGAAGTCATCATCGTGGACGAATTCACCGGGCGACTCATGCCGGGACGCCGCTGGAGCGACGGCCTGCACCAGGCCGTCGAGGCCAAAGAAGGCGTGAAGATCGCCAACGAGAATCAAACGTTGGCCTCGGTCACCTTCCAGAACTATTTCAGGATGTACAAGAAGCTCAGCGGCATGACCGGCACGGCGGACACGGAAGCGGCGGAGTTTGCCAAGATCTACAATCTCGACGTCAACGTGGTCCCCACCAATCGCAACATGATCCGGCTGGACTACGCGGATGTCGTCTACCGAACCGAAAAAGAAAAGTTCGCCGCGATCGTCGAAGAGATCAAGGATTGCCACGAGCGCGGCCAGCCCGTCTTGGTCGGCACGATTTCCATTGAAAAATCGGAGCGGCTCGCCGGCTTCTTGAGCCGGACGGGCGTGAAACACAACGTCCTCAACGCCAAGCAGCATGAGCGAGAAGCCGAGATCATCGCCCAGGCCGGACACAAGGGCGCCGTTACCATCGCCACGAACATGGCGGGTCGCGGCACAGACATTCTCTTGGGCGGCAATCCCGACTTCATGTTCAAACAGATCCTGTACCGGGAAGAGAACCTTCCGGATGCACGCAAGCTGGAGATCTTCGAACAGATTCGGGCCGACTGCGAGAAGGACAAACAAGAGGTCATCGCGGCCGGCGGACTCCACATTCTCGGGACCGAGCGCCACGAAAGCCGCCGGATCGACAACCAGCTCCGAGGCCGCGCCGGTCGCCAGGGCGACCCTGGTTCGTCACGATTCTACCTGTCGTTGGAAGACGATCTGATGCGCATCTTCGCCTCCGAGCGGGTCTCCCAACTGATGCTCAAGCTCGGCATGGAAGAAGGCGTCCCGATCGAGCACGGCATGGTCACCCGGGCCATCGCCAACGCCCAGAAGAAGGTCGAGGCCCACCACTTCGACATCCGGAAACAGCTGCTGGAGTACGATGACGTCATGAACAAGCAGCGTGAGGTGATTTACCAACACCGACGCGCCGTCTTGGGCGGGACGAATCTGAAAGACGATCTTTGCAACATGATGGACGGCCTGGTGGACTCGGCGCTGAACATCTATTGCCCGGCTGAACAGTACCCCGAGGAATGGGATATCAAAGGGCTCGCTGAAATCATGCATGGCCAGTTCGGTCTCGACATCACCCAGGGCAAGAGCGACGGCGGCGAGGCGCTCAGATCCATAGGCCGCGACGCGTTGCTCGAAGACCTCCGCGCGCAGGTCCGCGACACCTATGACCGAAGAGAACAGGACTTGAGCCCGGACTTGATGCGCTTCCTGGAGAAGAACTTCATGCTCCAGGTCATCGACCACCACTGGAAAGACCACCTCCTCGGAATGGACCACCTGCGCGACGGGATCGGATTGCGCGGCTACGGGCAGAAGGATCCGCTCATTGAGTACAAGCGTGAAGGCTACGATCTCTTTGCCGGCATGATGGAACGAATCAAGTCCGACTCACTTGACCGGCTCTTTCATGTGCAGGCGGTTCGGAACGAAGGGCAACCCACCGCCCCACCGCCACCACCCGTCA
>DASQFV010000052.1:0-3635 GCA_035632975.1 Nitrospiraceae bacterium | reverse complement strand
GGAATCGGCAGCACATTGCGGAACGGCACTTTCACATACTCGGCGTAGCCGCCATGCGTCATCGCCCCGAGCAGACTGTAGGAGCGGCACATGTTGTCTCGCCCCGCCAGGCACTGTTCACATTTCCAGCAGCTGATCCCCGGCGACACGAAGACACGCTGCCCGACCGTGACGCCTTCGACCCGATTGCCGACTTGCTCTACGAGCCCTGCCACATCCAACCCCGATACATGAGGAAGCGGCATGGGATAGGCTGGATTCCCCTCGCGGACCCAAATATCGAGATGGTTCAGCGCACAGGCCTTGACGCGAATCAGCACATCCTCCAACCCGATCGTCGGCGTAGGCAAATCCTCATACGAAAGATTGACCGGTCCACCATGCGCCCGAAAGAGTACAGCTTTCATGTGCCTCCGGAAAGTTGTGAGTTCTGAGTGCTAAGTTCTGAGCTATCCGGAAAACTCAGAACTTCGAACTCAACACTCAGAACTGTCATTAGAAGGTGAGCGTCCCTTTGACTACCATCACGCACTGCCCACCCACCTTCACCTCCTGAATGGCATCGTCGTCGGATTCGATCTGGACAAGAATGCGCGCCGGACGCCCGATTTCATAGCCCTGCTCGACGATGACTTCCGTCAGGGGCCCCACTTCAACCAGCCCATTGTGGACGAGATAGGCGCCCATGGCCCCGCTGGCACTCCCCGTGGCGGGATCTTCGAGGATTCCAATCGCGGGCGCAAACATTCTCGTATGCACCGTTGAATGGTCCTCCACTGTCATGGTCGTGAAGACCATGATGCCGTTGGTGCCGACCCGCTCGCACACCTCGACAATCGCGGCAGCGTCCGGCACAATCGACCGCACCGCCGTGAGGGTCCGCACCGGCACAATGGCCACCGGAAACCCGGTCGAGACCACCATCACCGGTTTCTTGGTGTCGACAATCTGGTGTATCGACAGCCCCAGAGCCTTCGCAATGTCGAACAGATCCTCCGTCTCATCCACCGAACCGAGGAACAGCGGTTTCGGCTGTGTCATCACCACACGGGTGACCTGCCCCTCTCGTGCATGGAGTTCGACGGGAAAGAGGCCGATGTTGCATTCCTGCATCAAACGGGTGACACCATCGGTGACGGCAATCAACCCGAGCTGGGCCAACACGTAAAATGTCCCCAGCACCGGATGTCCGGCAAACGGAATCTCCTGTATCGGAGTAAATATTCTGAGGCGAACGACTGCCGCCTGGTCTGTCGGAGGCAGCACGAACACGGTCTCGGAGAGATTCATCTCCCGGGCAATCTGCTGCAGTTGATAGTCGGTGAGACCTTGTGCATCGGGAAACACGGCGACCGGGTTGCCGCCGAACGGCTGCCCGGTGAACACATCGGCTTGATAAAATTTGAGCATGTGGCGGTCTGTCAAGATACCTTCTTACCAGGATGTCTAACCCGCATTATTCACCATCATGTTAGATGGTTTGACAGGCTTACATTGGCTTTGTCAGACTCGCCCCATGACCGATGTGAGCCAAGAAGGCGTGAACCACGCACTGGAGGTGCTGGGACTTACCCTCCCCGTCACTCCCGAAACCCTCGCTCGTACCCGACAAACTCTGCTACACACCTGGAACCCCGCCCGCTACTCGAATCTGACCAACAACCCCAAAAAATACATGCAGGCCTACAAGAAGGCCGAAGAGATGACCAAACTCATCGAAGCCGCCTACACTCTTCTCTCTGCCGTGCTCGTTCCCGACGAAGCGTCGAGCGATCAGCGTCCTTTGTGAAGCGCAGACGGCGAAGCTCCTGACAATTCCCCCGGATGATCAAAACGTCATCCAACAAGGCCGCAGGGAGTATGGCGACTGAGGCGTACCCTCTGGGGTACGTCGCAGGGGAACATGCGACTGAGAACGCCGTTTGAGGGCGTTTTCATCATCCGGTTACCCGACCCCGTGGCTGACCACGCGTGACATCCCCTCCTTGCCGTCTTCCCCCTCGCTCACCGCGACCGGCCAGGTGACCAGCCCTGACACACCCTCTGGCGATCCAATGGCCTGCGTCTGCTGTGCATAGATCTGAGGCAACTTGTTCGTCCCGAACTTCGAGATATAGAGGAAGACATGTTCCCGCGCGTTCACGCGCACAGCCCAGGGATGAAAATCGTTCTTGTAGAATTCTTCGCAGAGCTGCATCGCGTCCAGGCACGAGAGGGTACTCGGGTCATTCAGCGTGTAGTAATAGTCCAGGGGCAGATCGTAGTCCTCTTGCTTGTGGATCGTAATGCCGAACTTGTCCGGATTGCGCACCATCGGCGTATGGCGATAGGCCACAAAGTAGAAGAGCTCCACCGAGTGAATCACCGGCTGGTTGTCGATGACGAATTGGCGGGTCTCCAGCGCTTCATCGAGCGTCTCGCCGGGGAAACCATAGAACGCCATCACATGGTTCCAAATACCCGCCTTCGCAGCCAGATGCAGATTGTTCTGGATCACGCTCTTCTTGGCGTGCTTATCCATGAGGCCCAGCACCCGCTCGTTCGCCGACTCCATCCCATAATAGAGGGTGCAGCAGCCGGCCTTCGCCGCCAGGTTCCAGATCTCAGGGTCTTGCAGGGTTTCTTCAAACCGGATCAACGTCGTCCACTTGATCCCGACGTGTTGATCAACCAGCAGCTGCGACACCTTCTTGAACAGCGCCGGCGGATAGGATTCGTCGGAGAAGAGAAAATGGCGGCAGTGATACTTGTCCCGCAACGCTTTGATCTGTTCGACCACTTGCTGGGCCGGCACCGCACGATACTGGTCGAAGTAGCCCTGGCCATGGTCGCAGAACGTGCAGCGGCCCCAATAGCAGCCGCGCGTCGCGAGGTAGGGAATGATCAGCTCCGGCACGAAGTAGCGATCCAGCGGCAGCCCATCGAAATCCGGCAGGGGGAGCGCGGTCGTTTTCTCGGTATAGACTTCGGGATTCTGATGCAGGCCTGAGGCATCGCGATACATCAAGTTGGGCACGGAGGTGATGGCCCGCTCCCCGTTCAACGCCTCGATGAGCCACAGCAGCGCATGCTCTCCTTCATAGAGGATCGCCGAGTCGAAGATCTCTTTAAAAAATCGTTCCTGATTCGGCAGCTCTTCCTGCAACCGCGTGATGACATTGCCGCCCACCACCACATGGATATGCGGGAACGTCTCCTTGATCATCTTGCAAAACGTGAGGCCAGCGAGCAGCTGCATCTGCGTCCCGATCGAGATCCCGACAACGTCCGGCTTCTCTTTCGCCACCGCCGGCATAACCAACTGATTGCAGACATCCCGATAGACGTTCACCTGTTCATCGTTCAAACAGGCGAACAGTTCCTTGGATACGCCGGGGCGATAGCCCAGATTGCTTTCCATCGGATAAAACACGAGCGACGCAGGATAGTAGGCGGTGGAAATGTAGTGCATCACCTCACGGAAAGTATTCAAAGCCGTTTCGAGCTTCTCCGCTTCATAGAATTGCGGGCCCCGAACCACCCGCTTCGACTCTTCCACCCGCTCTCCTAGATCGAACAGGTCCACATCCGCTGCCTGCTCCAGCGCCGCCTGCTGGCCCACCTCCTTGTCCGTCAGTTCCCCTCGCAGCTCCTTC
>DASQFV010000051.1:0-2928 GCA_035632975.1 Nitrospiraceae bacterium | reverse complement strand
ACAAGCCCTGGCTTATCCCCTTGCCTCCGGATCCATGACCACGTCAGAATAGCGCCACCACGACCCATGATGTCTCCCCCTCAACACAACCGGCAAGTCGCAACCATCTTTCGGTCGATCGCCGAGCACTTAGCCGCCCAGCGGGCGAACCCCTATCGAATCAGCGCCTATCGGAAGGCAGCGGATACCATCGAAGCCTTGGAGGAAGACATTGCAGACGTCGCCTCACGGCAGGCGCTGGAAGATATTGATGGAATCGGTCGGGACCTGGCGGACAAGATTGAAGAATTTCTCAGAACTGGAACGATCCAGGCCTATGAGGGCTTGAGAACGCCACTCCCAGAGGCAGTGAAGGCCTGGGTGCAGCTCCCGGGACTGTCCGAATCGCTCGTGGCATACCTCTATGCCCGCCTGTGCATCACGACATTAACCGATCTGGAACAGCTGGTGCGATCGCACATGCTGCGCACGATGCCCGGGTTTTCAGGATCTGAAGAACGGCTGCTGGAGGCGATCAACGCCTTGCAACAGCAGCTCCACATTAGGAAGCGCGAGGAAGCTCCTTAAAGATCTTCCAGGTCTTCAGCATTTCGACTGCCTTTTGGAGTTGAACATCCTGCTCAAGGGAGGGATCGCCCGAGACCTCAACGGGAGGAAGCTGAGGTGTGGTGCCGGTCTTCGGGGTGCCCTCTTCCTGTCCTTTCCCATTCAGCGCCGGTTGATCTTTCCCTGGCACGACCGCAGGCTTGGTCTGCTTCGGCTCCCCTTCCTTTTCACCGGGCTTCGTCTCGCCTGCCTTGGCGACAGTGGCCGGTGGCGGGGATTTCACGACTATATCAGGCGTAACACCGGTTGATTGGATCGAGCGCCCTTTCGGTGTGTAGTACTTCGCCGTCGTGAGGCGAAGCCCGGAACCATCCCCCAGCGGGAGAATCGTTTGCACCGATCCCTTGCCGAACGAGGTCGTGCCGACAATCACCGCCCGCCCGTAGTCTTGCAATGCACCGGCCACGATCTCAGACGCGCTCGCCGACCCTTCATTGATCAGAATGATCATGGGCGAATCGTCCATCTGATCTCTCCCCTTGGCAATCCACTCGTCCTTCTTGCTTTCGCGTCCTTTCGTATAGACGACCAGCTTGCCCTCGGGGAGAAATTGCTCGGACACCTTAACGGCCGCGTCCAGCAGACCGCCGGGATTGTTGCGGAGGTCGAGGATCGTCGATTGGAGCTTCTGGTCTTTGAACTGTTTAAGCACCTTACTCAAATCCCGCGCCGTCGATTCTTGGAATTGAGTCAGCCGAACATAGCCGATATTGTCCAACACCTTCGACTTCACGCTCTCAATCTTAATGGTATCGCGGACCAGTGTAAATTGGAGCGGATCGGGAGTCCCATCCCGCTGAATCGTCAAATTGATCTTCGAACCCTTGGGGCCACGCATCTTCTGAACCGCATCCATCAACGTGAGGTCTTTGGTCGTCTCGTCGTTCACTTTGATAATGAAATCACCTGACTTGATCCCGGCTCGATAGGCAGGCGTACCCTCGATGGGCGCGATCACAGCCAAACGGTTCTCCTTCACCCCGATCTGGATGCCCACGCCTCCAAACTCACCCTTCGTTTCAACCTGCATTTCCTTATACATATCCGGCGTCATGTAGGCCGAATGCGGATCGAGGGTGGCGAGCATCCCCCGAATGGCCCCCTGGACAAGATCCTTCACCTTCGTCTCGTCGACGTAACTTTTCTGGACTTGGGTCAACACCTCGGAGAACGTCTGCAACTCTGGGTAGATTTCCGTGGCATGCCCGGTCCGCTCCCACCCCTTGCCGAGCAGCACACCCAAGACCAACGCCACCACCACCATCGGACCTAACATCCAGAATCGTCGTTGGGGAGACTGTTCCATATATTGTCCTTTCCTCTTCCCGTTTCCTACCGCCTCGCCAACCATTGGAGAGGATCAAGCGGCTCCGCCCCCTCGCGTAACTCAAAGTATAGAGTATTTTCACCCGTCATGCCTGTGTCACCTGTTTCGCCGATCGCTTGCCCGGCTCCCACCTGCGCTCCCACCGTTACAAGTATCTTCGAGGCATGGGCATACAGCGAAAAGAACCCATTCGCGTGATCAAGGATTATAACGAGTCCGTATCCTTTCAACCAGTCTGCATAGACGACGGACCCAGGCATCACCGCGTGAATGGCACTCCCTTCGACCGTCTTGATTTCGATGCCTCTGCGCTGCACATAGGTGTTGAAGGCCGGATGTTTCTGACGGCCGAAGAAGGAGATAATGCTCCCATCAGCCGGCCACGGCAGTGCGCCCTTCACCCCACGAGGGGCGATCCCCCCGGTCGGAGGTCGAACGGCAGCCGCGCGACGGCGCTGCTCCAATCCGCGCAACAGACCATCGATGCGCGATGCGGACCGTTCTAATTCTTGGAGGGCATGTTCGTAGGACTCTTTTTCATGAGTGATTTTGGTGAGATAGACCTTTTTTTCTTGCTTGACAGATTTCATCTCAGCCAGCTGCTTCTCGGTACTTTTCTTGTACGACAGCATCCCGACCCGCGCTTCTTCCCGCTGCCGCTCCGCCTGCTCCATATGGGTCATATCGGCTCGGAACGTGCCCATGAGGGCGTAATCTCGTTCGGATACGGCCGAGAGATACTGGAGCCGGCGCTGGAAATCACCATACGAGTCCGAGGCGAGCAAGGTTTTCCAATACCCAAAACGGCCCTCCATGTACTGAACTCGCAGCCGAGCCAGAATGGCGTCCTGACGTTCTCCCACACTGACACGCAACCCGGCTAGTTGCGTATTGATGACCTCGATCTCTTGGTCTTTCTTCCGCAACTTTCGGCTAATCTCCTGATGCGCTTGTCGGTAGTGCAACACGCGTTCGTCGAGTGTCTGAATCCCCTG
>DASQFV010000050.1:0-3384 GCA_035632975.1 Nitrospiraceae bacterium | reverse complement strand
TCATTCGCGAGCGGTGGTTTCAGCCCGCCGGGCAGCGGTGAAATGCCATTACTGCCATCCCGCATCAGGGCCAATAAGGCATCGAGGCCCGCCACGCCGCGCGAGTAGCCACGTTTGAGTCCGCCCAGCTCGTCCAACCGTCGTACCCCGAAGATGTCGGTTCCCATGATGGAGCCGTGCAACAAGACGATCATGCGGACACCAGCGTGCGAGAGGCGCTTGCCGAGGGCGGCCATCGCGTTCTGTCCGGGCGGCGATTCCGACAGGGCAGTCGGGGTGACCTCACGAACGGTGAGTCGCTCGCCGGGATTCTTTCGTGACATCTCGTCGTGTTGAAAGCTGTTTTCGATCGGCATGTGAGAGTTACATACCCGATGACAGTGGCGGACTGCAACGGAGGGTTAGCCGGATGCTGAAAAAGTCCGCCAGCAGAGGAAGGGAGCGGCCAGGTGCCCTTCTTGCTCGCAGAACGCGCACGGTGAAAGGGGTGGAATGACACCCGTGTTGCTCCCTTGCTCCCGGAGCAGAGGAGGGGATGGAGCCTGATGATCTTCTGTGCTCGCGCAACGCGCGGCCTGAGAAGGCCCTCGTTGGACGCGCGCAGTGAAAGATCAATCAGCCCCCATCCCTGAGAGATAACGCGCGAGCTTGGAGGGACCATCTGTACCCTCGCTCGACGGCCGCAGTGGGACCAACACGGGTGCCATTCCTGGGAAAGTGAAACGAGTAAACTTGGAAGGGTCAATTAGATGGGTGCTCGTTCGATGCGCGCAGTCAAGGGCAGCCTTGGCCACTCCCTTGAATTGAGGTTGGCGAACTGGGAGGCCCTCGCTTGTGTTAATGGCACGTCCCGGGATATCGATTGCGAAGCAATCGGAGGGTAGGGCGGGTGAAAAATATCTGCCAGTGGGTGGGCGGATGAGAAAGTCGCGCGCAGTGGGAGACCATACCAGCCGCCTCGCTGAACGCAGGTGCAGGTGAAGAGTTCAGGCCTCGCTTGCCCCGCCATCGCTGATTTTTGAGTGAGCCCCCGAGAGCTTTGGCGTGGGTTACGATCGGCGTGGAACTGTCCGACCTTCTTCCAAGTCTTGTAGATCAGCCCAGCTGGTGAGGTCGGTGCGGGAGGGATCGACTGCGTCTCTGAGCTTGTTGAAGTATTCCTGCTTCTCCGGAGTGCTGGGTCCGCGATTTAGCATCATCCGGTTCCATGCTTCCAACTCGACTGGAGGATACGCCTTCGCCGTCTGTGCGAACCATTTCGCCACTGCTTCGTCTGATGGATTGGGTTTGACGGCGGCGGTGAACTGATCGGCCGTGATGCCTGCGAACTCCATGAGCCGGTGGTCCATGGGGCAGGGGTAGATGTATTCCCCCTCGGTCTTGGCCAACACGGCGCGGCATTTATCGATCATGCGCGCCAGATGGACGTAACCTGCCATCTTGGATCGCATGCTGCGGGGGAATGATCTTCGAAGATCCATCGAGCTTCCGTGTGGGTGGCCAGTAGAGAACTCTAGATCAACTTGTGATTCGTGAACGTCAGGTTCTTCACGATCACTTCGCCGTTTTCGTATGTAATGATACGGCGGGTGGCCGGCAGATCCGATGATCCGATGCGCACATGGGTGTCGGTGAAGCTTTCTACGTTGGTCAGCTTCCCGTCGGTGGGTGAATAGTAGTACACGCTGTACTTTGTCGTCAGGTTCTTCTGGTCTTGGGTCGCCGCGCTCTCTTCCACGTTAATCGTAAAGGCAAGGGGAGTCATACCAGGGTGCGCCATCTTGCGATTGATCTGGGTGATGCGATTGTCTTTGAGCCGATAAAACGAGTTCGACCCGTGGATGAGAAGTTTTGTGCCGAATGGGTGTCCATCTTCTTCCATCGTCAATGCGTACTTGCCGTCCGATTCCTCGAAGTTTCTCGGGCCACGGTGCACCGCGATCATACCGAGCTGTTCCTGCGCCCACTTCTGCACGTCGGCCTCTCCCAGTTGGACCGATACTTCACGAGGGCCTTTCACCATGACGGGCCCGCTGGTTTCCTTCCCGTTCACATTCACTGTCAGATCGGCAGTGAATCCCTTAAAGTCTTTCTGCCACCGCGCGGTCTTTTCGAACGCTTGCCGAAGCACCTCGCGGGCCTTCGGATCGTCGGCGACCGTGGGCTGCTCCTGTTTCTGATGTTCCATTGATGGTCTCCTTCTAAGAATAATGTGAGCGGGATTATAACCCCCGGATGAAAATAGCCTCAAGTGGTATTCAGCCTCTGCAAGGCATGTGGTGCATTTGCGCAAATTCCGCTATACTGCGCCGCGCGTTGCTGTACCTCGTATAGAAAGGACGGACATGGAACGACGGGCTGCTTCCCATACCGAAGAAGAAGAAATGAACCATCGCCGGCGGTTGCTGAACGCCGCAAAGAAAGGCGATCAGAAGGCCATAGGCAAGCTCTTAGAGCTCTATCAAGTGCGGATTTACAGTGGCGATATGGTGACGAAAATGAATAAAACATCCGCGACACACAAACTCCAGGCTCAGCTCGCGGAAGGGAAACCAGTGAAGGGTGGGTCGGGGAGTCACGGCAAGAAGACTGCGCCTGCAAAGCCTGCTCCAATGAGACGCGGACCTGCGAGGTCGGCTCCAGCGAAACGCTCACCTGCGAAAGCCAAGTCCCGTCCTGCCATCTCGAAGTCAAAAGCTAAGCCAGAGGTAAAGGCAAAAGTTCGATCAGCCAAGGCCGCAGCAATGAAACGCAAGAAGTAGCCAGGCTGCGATTATTGCACGGCCACTCGTAGCCCCCCTCCCGCCAGTTTTGCGGCGATCTCTTCCGCTTGTGCCAGCGCACCCGCGAACACGATGGCCTCTCCATCATGATCGATCTTCCATGCGAGCTCAAAGGCCTTCGTGGAGCTCATGCCCGGAATGTATTGGCAAAAGAGCGCAATGACTTGCTCATAGGTATGACACTCACAGTTGAACACGATCACACGCGCGTCGATCCCGGCACCTACGTTGATGCTGGTGATCTCTGTCGGGACGGGGGGGGCGAAGGGGGTTTTCGTGCCGGCCATAGGGGCGAATTCTAACAGACTTGGTTGTAACTTTTAACAGGATGCTGAAAAAGTCCGCCAGCAGGGGGAGGGATGGCCCGGTGAGTCCCCTGTGCTCGCGCAACGCGCGGTCTCAGAAGGACGGAAGGGGAGCAGCCAGACTGTCCTTCACTGCGCGCATCGAACGAGCACCGTTTTATCGTGCGCGTTCTGCGAGCACAAAGGATTGTCTGGCTGCTCCCCTGAACACAAAGTGGGGAAAATCGGAAGACCCTCGCCTGGGTATATGGCACGTCTCGACGTGCCAGTGGGTGGGAGGGTGAGAACGTTGCGCG
>DASQFV010000049.1:0-19379 GCA_035632975.1 Nitrospiraceae bacterium | reverse complement strand
CGCCCTTCTTGACGTCTTCGCCCTGAGGCCGAATGTTGGCGCCTTGCTGTTCCGGCTTGAAGACGCGAACGGAATCCGCGGTATGCTCAGTGTCTTCGATCTTCAAGACCGTGTCCGCCCCCTTCGGAAGTGGGGCTCCGGTCATGATGCGAATCGCCTGTCCCGCGCCGACGGACTTTGAAGGCATCTTGCCTGCAGCCACATCTTCGATCACCGTGAGCGTCACCGGTTTCTGAATCGCATACTCCTGCTTGATATCGTCCCCCCGCACTGCAAACCCATCCATCGCACTGTTGTCCCAGGGTGGATTATCCCGTTCCGCCACAATGTCCTCGCCGAGGACACGGCCAAGGGCATCGAGGATCGAAATCTTCTCCAAGCCCAACGTCGGCGTGGCTTCCAATACAATCCGCTGCGCCTCTTGTAGTTGCGTGAGCCCTTCTGTCGCGTCTGTGGCCTTCACAGTCTCCCCTTCATCAGTGCGCCTGCCGGGATGCGATTTTCAAGAGCGACCCGCTCTTCTTGCAGAACGCTTCAACCTTGTTGGCAATCGCGTGATAGCACTCGGCCGTGGCGGTGTCGGAATTGAACATCGCAAATGGCTCACCGGCATCGGACTGGATCACGACATCGGGATCGAGCGGAATGCGCCCCAGGAAGGGCACGCCCATATCAAATGCGGAGGCTTCCCCGCCGCCTTTACGGAACACCTCGATGTGGTTGTGACAATGGGGGCACTCTAAGCCGCTCATGTTTTCGACAATCCCGATGATCGGGACTTCGCTATCTTTGCAGAAAGTGACCGACTTGCGGGAATCCAGCAAGGCCACTTCCTGTGGCGTCGTCACGATCACCGCGCCGCTGACATTGCCGAGCAGATCGATGGTCGTGACCGATTCGTTGCCGGTTCCTGGAGGTAAGTCGACAAACAAAAAATTGAGATCCTGCCACTCGACACCGCCCAAGAGTTGGTTGATGAATTCATACTTGTACGCATCGCGCCAGATGATCGGATCGTCCGAATTCTGCAACAAGAAGGACATCGAGGCAATCTTGAGGTTATACGCCTGAAACGGGATAATCCCGCCTGAGCTGCTGATCTTGAGTTTCTGTCCTTCGGCCCCCACCATCTTTGGAATGTTCGGGCCATGGATATCCATGTCGCAAATGCCGACATGCCACCCTTTGAGCGCGAGACTCACGGCGAGGTTCGTCGTACAGGTACTCTTTCCGACTCCACCCTTGTTGCTCATGATGAGCACTTTGTATTCGATCCGCTCCATCCGTTTGGCCACCAACCAGCGACTGTGCCCCTCCTTGTCCTTCTGACAGGTTTCGTTCTCATCGCAGATCGCGCAGGCCCACATGTATACGCACGCGTCGCTGCCGCCGGAGCTGGGAGGTTGAATGACGTTCAATTCACGAGCCATGTATCTTCCTTCTATACGACGCTACGCCCGATCTGCGTATTCCCATCAGCGCCGTCGATCTGTCGGCACGCCGACGTAGTCGCCCTCTCCCACGTTCGGGAGTCCCACGGACGGCGCTTTGCCGTTTCCTGCCGCTGCGGTGGCCACGGCCGGCACAGCTGACCCCTCAGGCACCGGCTTCTTTTTGTTGAAAAACCCTGCGCTCAATATGCCGACTTCGTAGAATACATACATCGGCAGGGCCATGAGACATTGGTTGAAGGGATCGGGCGTGGGGGTAAGAATTGCGGCAAAGATGAACGACCCCAGCAGCGCCCACTTGCGATACCGCTTGAGAAATGGCGCATCGACCCACCCAAACTTCGCCATGAGAGTGATCGCGAGCGGGACTTCGAAAATCAGCCCGAATATCATCAGGAACCACAGGGCAAATCCGACGTACTGCGCAATAGAGATCTGAGGAATGAAGCCGGCGTTGACGCCATAGGAGACCAAAAAATTCAGCGCAAACGGAAGCACGAAGAAAAATGAAAAGCTTATCCCTGCGTAAAAAGCCACGGCAGTCAACAACACAAACGGCCCGACAAAGCGCCGTTCCTGAGCATGGAGTCCCGGCACGACGAATTGCCAGACTTCCATCAGAATGTACGGGGTCACGGCGACGAGAGCAAAGAGCCCGGCCACCTTGACGTTTTGCCATAACGCTTCAGCCGGCGCGAGAAAGACGAACGGAACGGTCGGCAGATCGGTCGGCACCCACGACAGGGAGCCCGGCATAAACATGTTCTGGAGGGGGATGCGGAGCCACTTGACCAGCATGTCGGCATAGAAAAACGTGCCGACAAACACCACGGCGGTGATGATCACCGCGCGCGTCACCCGGACCTGGAGCTCCACGAGGTGCTCCATCACCGGCATTTTCTTATCTTCCAGCGGCTTGAAGATCGTGTCTTGCAGCCACTTATTAAGTGAATTCAGGCCGTTGGACATACGATCCGTTCATCATGCGCGTTACTTGGGATTGACCGCGACAAACAGGTTATTCCCCTGCCGGCTCAGGAGCAGGACGGCCAACTCGTCTTTTTTCAAGTTACTCGAGGCTTTCTGGTAGTCTTCGAGCGTCTTCACAACTTCGTGGTTCACTTCCTGAATCACGTCGCCGCGCTGCAGACCCGACGCTTCCGCAGAGCCGCCGCTCTCGACCGAGATCACGACCACGCCCGTCATCTTCGCCGGGATGTTGAGTTGACTCATCGTGGCCGTATCCAACCCCTGCACACGGAGCGAGGCCAAGACATTATCCGGCGGCTTCACCGTCTCGACCGGTTCCTTGGGAGCTGACGGCTCCTTCTTCGCCAACATTTCATCCGTGGGTCGCTCAGCCACCTTCACCGTGATAGTCTCTTCCTTGCCGTCTCGCAACACCTTCACCTGCGCATCCTTGCCGACAATCGTGCGCGCGACGAGATTTCGCAACTGACTCACGTTTTGAACGTCTTTCCCGTTGAACGCAACCACCACATCGCCGCGCTTCACACCCGCAGCATGGGAAGGGCCGTTCTCATTCACATCGCTAATGAGTACTCCTTTCCGCTGTTCCGGCAGCTTGAAGGATTTGGCCAAGGCCGGCGTGATCTCTTGAATCGCGACACCCATCCAGCCGCGCACAACCTTGCCGGTCTTCTGCAGACTGTCAACGATATCCAATGCGATACTGCTGGGAATGGCAAATCCAATCCCCTCCGACCCGCCGGTCCTTGAGAAAATTGCCGTATTGATCCCAATGAGTTCGCCGGTCACATTGACCAACGCCCCGCCGGAATTGCCCGGATTAATTGCGGCGTCGGTCTGGATGAAATCTTCATAGTCTGCAATGCCGACGTTGCCGCGTCCCAAGGCACTGATGATGCCCAGAGTCACGGTGGAACTCAGTCCGAACGGACTGCCGACTGCCAACACAAGATCGCCGACCTGCAATTTCTCATACTCAGCCCATTTTAAGGACGGGAGGCTCTTCGCCTCGATCTTGACCACGGCCAAGTCCGTCTTCGGATCGGTTCCCACCACTTTCGCGCTGAATTCACGTCGATCGCTGAGCGTGACGGTGATCTGCGTGGCGCCTTCGACCACGTGGTTGTTGGTGACGATAAATCCGTTCGGATCAAAAATGACACCGGATCCGGCGCTTAGATCGGGGCGTCCATGCCCTCCACCCGGAGGCATCGGCGGAGGAGTCGGGAGTTCACTCCCTGGCGCTTCTTCACCCGGAGGTCCACCAAAGGGACTTGGGGGCACCGGCGATCTCCGGCCTCGTCCCCCGCCTTCCCCACCCCCGGTCACCGCAATGTTCACCACCGCTGGCGTGACCTGTTTGACGATCTCTGAAAATCCTGGAGTCAGACCAGCTGGAACCCCAGCGGCCACGGCTGTGGGTCCACTCGGCAGGACAGTAAACGCGAAGGTACTCATGACCAGACCGATACCTGCGACAAGACCTCGGACATTCCCTCCCTTACTCCGCGTGACCATAACTGCATCCTCCACAGGGTTAACCGACGCGACCGCATGAGCTGAACGGTGTATTGTACACTATCCGTTCCGAGGGCTTCAAAGACTAATAGTCCCGTCGGAGCCTCACCAAACAGGGCCCCGAGAACGATGCAGATGGTCGCGGGTCATTCGCCGCAGTGGAACGGTCAATGTCGGCCAGGCTCTTAGGAACTGCTTTTCCGAGCCGTCGCCTCGGATTCCAATACCCCGAACCACGAGTTCTGGAGCTTCAGCACCAGCCGCATAGCCGCTTGCTCAAATGACACGACACGTAGTGTATTCGGCGCGCCCTCGTAGGTCGGAGGCCAGATACGCCGCTGATCCTGAGGGCGTAGGTAGACAGCCGGATACCATTGATTGATCCCTGGCGCGCTCGGACGATCCAGTGTGGCCCAGCCTCGTCCTTCGGCCTGCATCAATGTCTGATTGTGTTTCAAATCCAACAGGGCAAATTCCAGCAGCGACCAGTTATCCCGACGAAATCCAGGCTGCACGTGCGTGGTCCTTCCCAGAACAAGCGTCACGGGATATTCCTGCTCGGTGCTGGAGAGAACCACGACGGCCAGATAGTCGAGTCCGCGTTGCCGGCCCAGTTCCGCGAACTGGGCCCAATCCCCATGAGGCTGCGGTCTAATATGGTCGGCTGGGATCAGCCCTGTTATCGCCACAGGAATCGCACAGCTGAGGTCCCGTTGTAGACTTTCTCCGAGGCGAGCAAGTGCCTCTTCCGGCAGATTCGGAGCCGCACCTGGCTCTGCCGTATCTGACACCACGACAAGCCCTGCCTGTAGTGGCCGCTGATTGATGCGCGCGAACGCGTTTTCGCCAGCCTGGTACTCTGAGGAAACATAATCGCCGATCCGTGCAGGCGGAATGGAGGAGGCACAAGAAACCAAGAATGCCGCGCTGAGCATGAGATTTAACTGATTGAGCAGATGGCGCATCCCCCACCTCCCGACCATGCAACTTCATCCGCCGCTGCACGCTTCACATTTGTACGTTCGCTCCCCATCGGCGGATCTGTCAAGTCCGGCCGAGCCCCACGCCCTGTTGCATTCAGCCTGACATTTCGGTACGGTGCCCGGCTTGAATTCCAGCAGCCAAACCAGTCACGGGAAACAGCTTCCCCAGGCCATAGCCGTCGTGCGACACCCAACAGGCTCACCTCAACGACTCACGATGCGAGGGGCCGTCCTTTTGTGTCTCCTCATCACAGTGGGTGGGCTGTGGGGATGCGAGAAGCTGACTTCAGCGTTTCACCGAACCCCCTTACCAGACATGGGTCCGCGTCTGGCCAACTCCGTTAAGCTGACCTTCGCTCCCTCCTTCTCCAATCTCAAGATGCAGTACATCGATGGGTGCAATAGCCCCCATGAGCTCAACGTGGGGGAAGAAGTCGAATCGATCATGATTGACGCGGCCTCCCAAAATTTTGCGGCCGTGACCGTTACCGGTGGAATCGCCGCACAATTCCAGCCCGACAAGGAGATTGTGGTCACGCTCCAACGCTCCGGCCTCAAACTCTGGGCTGATAATGTCTATGATCGGGTGCCCGCGGACATGATCCTTGAGACGCTCGTAATCTTTAAAGATGCCGCAGGGAAGGAGCTTGGCCAGCAGACCGTTTCCATCGCGCACAACCAACGCCTTATTCTAGAACCGAGCCCACGCCGATGCGATTACGGCAATATTGGGGAGTTTGTGCATGACGCTGGAATCGCCCTCTCGACGCAATTCATACGCGCCGCGAGGGCCCACTTGGCAGCGACGGGCGGAACGGCTCCCGCACAAGCGGCAGCATCACTAGTGGGACCAGTTCCATCGACAGCAACCATCCCAGCCAAAGGTATTCCATCGGCACTCTCGTTTAAGGCCACTGTGCTGGACGAGAACGGTAATTTGGTGTTTGAAGGAGGCGAGCGCATTCGGGTGCGCATCGACCTCGTGAACGGAGGAGAGCAGGAACTTCAAGGTGTTACTGCGGCCTTAACGGGAACCGCCTCGTTGCTCGCCCAATTTCCTGCCACGACGCTTACGGTCGGGCGGGTGCAACAGGGCCAATCCCGTTCGATCGAATTTGTGGCGACGGTACCGCAGGTCGTCCAACAGCAGATGGCCGAGATCCACGTGGTGGTCTCTGATTCAGGAACCCGTACTCAGCCGCCGACTCAAACCCTGGCCCTGTCGATCCAAACTACCGGCATCAATGCCGACGACGTGGATCAAATCCCTGCTTTGGTCACCGGATTTCGACAGCCCCACACCTACTTGATCTCGATTGGGATCGGATCCTATCGAGACCAGCAAGCCCCATCCCGCAAGTTCGCTTCCTTGGATGCCGAGCTGGTCTCGAGCTATTTTCAGTCCCTCGGTGGATTGCCGGCCTCCAATGTTCATCTGCTACAAGATTGGAAGGCGATACGCTCGGATATCGACGAAGCTCTGCTGGACTGGCTGCCGCCTCACATGAACAAGGATGCAGTCGTCATTGTCTATTTCGCCGGGCTGGCTTCGATCTCTTCGACGGGAGAGACGTTCCTGGTACCGTACGATGGAACCACCACGACCACCTCACGATCATACCGGCTCAAGGATTTGGATGCAGCGCTGTCTCGCTTAAGAGCGAAACACACGGTGTTTCTGTTCGATGGCGTTGTGTCGCGCATGGGACCATCTAGCCGAACCAAGACCGCCCTCCCCCAATGGAATCCTACGGGGAGCTCGACCCTCCATGTCATCGGAACCAGCGGCATCGGGCAGGGGTTGGAGGACGATCAACATCGGCATGGGCTGTTCACCTACTATCTGCTGCGGGCACTGCGCGGCGAGGCCGATGCCAATCGGGATGGCGACGTGACACTCGGCGAAACGGTGACCTATCTCAGCCAAAAAGTGCGCTGGGTTTCCAAGACCCACATGAACCAAGAGCAACGCCCGTTCGCTGTTCCGGCGATTCGCCCGACCGATCCTCCCGCTGCCTTAATATTGACCAAGCTCCCCGCGATCCAAGGCACCGAAGCCCAGTAGCAGGATGCTAAAAAAGTCGCTCTCAAGGGCCTTCCACGGATATTCAACGAGACAGAATCACACGACCGAAAGACAAAAAAAGAGGGTGGAGGATTCGGTCCTCCACCCTCTTGAACTCACAGCTACGACGAAACTACTCGCCTTTGCAGAAAGTCCGCTCGTAGTTGATGATCGTCCAGGCTTCTAGTTCAGTGATCGCGGCTGGGATCAAGGGAACCATGCCTGTGCCTGCACTACCGTTCTTAATCACCCAGAAGAGCTCGCCATCTTTCCGCTTCTTGTGGAACTTGCAGTTCGTGAAATTCCGGGGGCTCGGATTCAGAATCTTCCCGGCCTCGCCCTGGCCATCCCCATTCTTACCATGGCAATTGAAGCAGGTACCCTTGCCCTCGAACAGCGCCTTTCCTTTGGCAATGTTCTCCGGGGTCGCGTCAACCGGATTCTTGTTGGCCCTCGCGTCGCTCATCTGATCCGCCGGAACGCGGGGCTTAAGCGGGTCACGCTCTTCGGCTCCGACCACCGCAACCGACAGCATCATCAGCGCTGCGCTGATTCCCAAAAACTTAGAAAAATGCCCCATCAGACTTCCTCCTTTGTGTTAACCACCGCACGTGAACTCGGCATCGGGCCGCTGGCTCATGAGATCCATATCAAAGCGACAAAACGCCGGCGAATATAGCAACGGCCTTCCACTCATGTCAAGCAATCCAGACGCTATCGGACGGTCTCCCTACTCCGCTACTCTTTCTCTTTCTCTATCTCTATCTCGTTCCCGGCTTCGTACTCACTTCAGTCCACCGGCTGTCGTTCAAATCTACCGGATAAGAATCAAAGCTCGTGCCAGAACGCCCTCCCGGTGGGGCACGATATTTCGGCTAGTTAGTGGCAGGTACAATTCCAGGAATCTCGGAAGTCTCAAAAGGGTGGCACCATTGCGCCTCAGTCGCTGCTGCGGCGCCCCATCTCTCGATATCCCACGCCTGTAAAGCCCTCGGCACAACGAGCCAAGACGTCGGCCACAGAAACGGAGCGTGCTTGGATTTGAATTACGGGAGGGCCACCAAGACGGGTCACGAAGAACACGTGCTGTGACCGGATGGGCGGTGCTGGAGATCGGCTAGCGCTTAATGACGATATCGCGTGCGACTTTGCCGCTCGGGCCGAAGGGCTTTTGAGGTTTGCCATTCAGTTCGGCCTTGACGCCCCCGGCGTTACCGAGCGTGAGGATAAACTGGTCCTGGCCTTTCCATCTGGCTTTTTCTCCAGGTCGGAGCAAAGCCTCTTGGGGACTGCCGCCATCGATTTGAACGACGACCCAACTTAGCTCTGTCGCCTCAAGGTCGAGCGCCAACTGTCCCTCCGGTGCTCCAGAGCCTTCGAGTGAAATCCCTCCCAGCGGTCCGTCGCTCCCGAGCGACGAAGGAGCCGGAGCCGCCAGCTCCGGCACAGCCGAAGCTGTGGATGCTGGGCCGGTCACCGGCCCAGCATTACCTCCCTCGCTCGTCTTCGGTGATACGACAGGGGACTCGCTCGGTTGGGTCTTGGGGGCCGGCGGAGCCGGCGGGACCACCTCGGCCTGCTGGCTTGGCGGTGCGTCTGGAGTCGGTGGAGCGGTCCGCTTGGTTGCGGAAGCTGGAAGGTCTGAGCTCGAACGGTGGACCAGGAGCGACGACTGTTCTCGGCTTAGGAGGAAGATGAGCGTGAGAATCGCGATACCGATCGCGATCGCGACGGCCTTTCGATTGGCTTGGCGCTTGCGCTCTTCTTCCGCCTGCCTGACTTTCAAACGTTCCCGCTCGCCTTGCTTGTCGTAATAGGCGCCTGCCGATTGAGTGAATCGGTGGATCGCATCGTCTTCATCGAGCCCGAGGGACCGGGCATAGGACCGGACAAAACCTCGTGCAAACACTTGATCGGGCAACTTGGCGAAGTTCCCATCTTCCAGCGCCTTCACAAAATCAGTTCGAATTCGCGTCTTGGATGCGACTTCGTCGATAGTGAGCCCCTTGGTCTCTCGCACCTGCCTGAAAAATTCGCCGATCGATTCCATGGATGTCTCTCTACGGCTTGAGCCGTGTCAGCAGTTCCTTCGCGGCTACGGCATACTCGCCGCCCTTATCGAGCGTCGTCACCTTGGTCAGCGTTTCCCTTGAGCGTCGTTCAAACCCCAGCTTGTAATACACCCGCCCCAGCTCCAAGTGTAATAGGGCCGGGGGAACATTGGGTGGATTGACCACTAAGGCATCCTCAAACGCCTCCATCGCGCCATGGTAATCATTCTCGTGAGCCAGCGACCGGCCGAGATGGAATCGGGCCAGGTCCGGCGTGGTATACAAGGGATTGGACAAGGCCTGTCGGAATGCCGTGATCGCTTCGGTCCACCGCCCCTGTTTCTCCAAGACCTGGCCCAGATAGGTGTACGCTTCCGAGTAATTCTCATCAAGCTCCGTCGCGGCCACGAATTCTTCCTCGGCTTGGGGCAATTTACCCTGCAGCGCCAGAATATGGCCGAGCCCGTATCGTGCTTCTTTGTTGCTCGGATCGAGCTTCACAGCCTTCTGGAACGACACAAAGGCCTTCTGCTGATCTTGCTCCAGGCTCGCGACGCCTTCCTGGTAATACCCTTTTGACTTCTGTGCCGAACCTTCCGATGTGGCACAGCCAGGCAGCCAACCGATCAACAGGGCCAACGCAAGCAACGGACGCGCGAAAGGTCGAACAATCGAACCGGCAAAGAGGTTCTGCATCATGAAATGTCCTCGAAATGAGTCAACTGCTTAAAGGCTCGAAACCGGTCCTGAATCTCTTTGTAGTCCAGGAATCGCAAACGGTCAAGACTAAAGGCTTCTACAGTAAATGACGCCATAACGCTCCCGAAGATAATCGCTTGTTTGAAGGCCTCGACCGAACGATTGCCGGTGGCCGTCAGATATCCCAGGAAACCGCCGGCGAAGGTATCCCCCGCACCGGTTGGATCGCGCACATCTTCAAGCGGAAAGGCCGGAGCCCCGAACACCTGCTTCTCGTTGAACATCAAGACCCCATACTCTCCACGCTTGATGATGAGGTGCTTGGGCCCACGCGCGAGTACTTTTTGTGCGACCTTCACCAGATTCGTATCTTCGCCGAGTGCCCGGGCCTCCCCATCGTTAATGATCAGAATATCGACCTGCTCCAACACCCGCCACAAGGCATCTCGTTTGCCGTTGATCCAAAAGTTCATTGTATCGCACGCGACCAACGGCGGACGCGAAATCTTCTGCAGCACATCCAACTGAAGCTCCGGATCGATATTGCCGAGAAATAAGAGGTCGGGAGATCGGTAGGCCTCGGGAATCTTTGGTCGAAAGGTTTCGAATACGTTGAGTTTCGTATCGAGCGTGTGCGCTTCGTTCAACTGATGCGTGTACTCCCCTTTCCATCGAAATGTCGCCCCGGGCCTCCGCTCCAATCCCGTCAAGTCGATGCCTCGGCTCTTGAGGAAGGCCAGGTGTTGCGGGGGGAAATCTTCCCCCACGACTGCGATGAGGTCGACACTGGTAAAGTAGCTGGCCGCAGTTGAAAAATAGGTGGCCGAACCTCCAAGGACCTCGCTAACCTCCCCGAAGGGTGTTTTCACCGTATCTAACGCGACCGATCCGACTACGAGCAACTTTCCCATGGCCTACCGAAATCCTTTCCTCACCGGAACAACCCGATCCATCAACAGGGCCAACTTCCGTCGGAGCGAGGCGGGCATCCGATCGGGCGCCGTGATAATGGCATCCTGCAATGCTCGCTGACAGCCGCAGGCCTTGACGTCGGCCACCGCACGCATCGCCGTCCGCAGCAGCTGCTTGGCCAGCGTGACATTCTGACGGAGAGTGGTCAAGATCGCCTCGACGGTGACGGCCTTTTCCGTTTCATGCCAACAATCGTAATCAGTTGCCAGGGCCACCGTGGCATAACAGAGTTCTGCCTCGCGTGCGAGCTTGGCCTCAGGGAGATTGGTCATCCCGATTACGCTCGCACCCCACTGGCGGTACAACCGGGATTCCCCTTTGGTCGAAAACTGTGGGCCTTCGATGCACAGATAGACGCCGCCCTGATGCACGGTGGCGCCGACCGTACGGGCCGCAGCCAACAATGCCGCCCCGAGCGAAGCACAGACCGGATCGCCAAATGCCACGTGCGCGACGATGCCCCCCTCGAAGAATGTCGAAACCCGCCGCTTGGTGAGATCGATAAACTGATCCGGCACCACCACATCACCAGGCTTGATTGACTCCTTCATGCTGCCGACCGCACTCACAGAAATCACCCGGCTCACCCCGAGCGACTTGAGAGCATAGATATTTGCGCGATAGTTGATCTCCGAAGGATTGACCCGATGTCCGCGACCATGCCGCGAGAGAAAGGCGATACGAATCCCGTCTAACTCGCCGAACACCACTTTGTCGGAGGGAGCCCCAAAGGGAGTTTTGACCGAGCGTTCCGTGACCTTCCGAAGCCCCTCGATGTCGTACAGCCCACTGCCGCCGATGATCCCGATGTCTGCGCGCGCTGCGTGCCCCTGTCGTGTCATCCCTAACCCTCACGTAGTGTAGTGAGAAATCTATCGACCTGTCCGATCACCAGCGCTGCCGTGTGCTGGACCAACTCCGGCTCCTCGATCGTCAACCACTGAATCCCGGGTTCCTTTCGGAACCAGGTCATTTGTCGCTTGGAAAAATGTCTCGTGTCCCGTTTGAACCGCCGAACCATTTCAGCGACGTCATACTCGCCGGCCAAGTGCTCGGCCACCTGTCGATACCCCAAGCCCTTCATCGCCGCACTGTCGCGCTGATATCCCCGGGCCAGGAGCTGCTTCGTCTCTTCGATCAAGCCGTGAGCCAGCTGCCAATCAATCCGCTCCTCGATTCGCCGATACAGCGCGCCGCGTTCTCGGTTCAAACCGATCAGCAGAGCTGAAAATGGCCGCTTGGCAAACCCATGCTCCTGCTGAAACTCAGACATCCGGCGGCCGGATAGTTGGTGCACCTCTAGCGCGCGGATCACTTTCGATTCGTCGCGTGGGTGCAACCGCGCCGCGGCCGCAGGATCGACATCCACGAGTCTCGCATAGAGGCGATCGTATCCTTGGTCCTTCGCCTCCTGCCGCAGGGCGGCCCGCACAATCGGATCGGCCGGTGGTGCGTCGCACAAGCCCTTGAGGAGGGTCCGCACATAGAGCCCTGTGCCACCCACTACCAGGGGAAGGCGGCGGTCTCGATAGAGGCGCTCGATCTCATCGACCGCCTGGCGGCGATACAATCCTGCATTAAAAGATTCATCGGGATCGACGAGATCGATCAGTCGATGGGGAACCGCCTGGCGCTCCTCTGGGACCGGCTTATCCGTCCCGACATCCATACCACGATAGACTTGCCGGGAATCGGCTGTGAGCACCTCGGTCTCGAACACCTTTGCCACCTCGACCGCGACGCGGCTCTTCCCCACAGCCGTCGGTCCAACCATCACGACAACAGGCTTGCAATGGACCTGCGTCTCGGAGAGACGACACGTCGCCCTCGCTGGAATGGCCATCATGACCATCCAACCCGCCCGAACAGTTTGGCAAGCTCATCTGTTGAAAGGCGAAACGCCGTGCGGCGCCCATGCGGGCAGGTCATAATCAACCCTTCCTGCACCCAATCGTGAATCAGCTGTTGAATTTCTGGAAGGGCCAAGGCGCGTCCAGCACGCACCGCTCCATGGCAAGCCAGCGACGCCAAGACGGGGTGAACCCGCAGTTCCAGAGACGATGCGGTGTCCCACTCGGTCAAATCGTCGAGTAGATCCTGCACCAAGACAGCCGTATCTACCTTGCCAAGTCCAACCGGCGCCCCGCGAATCGCCACGGCCGTCGCACCAAACGGTTCGATCAGGAGGCCGAGTTTCTCCAGATCATCACGGCGCTTGAGCAACAGCGTACACTGCGCCGCCGACAGCTCGATCGGCTCCGGAATCAAAAGCGGCTGCGAGGGGATATTCCGGCTCTGCCACCCTCGCCAAAGCCGTTGGAAGAGAACGCGCTCGTGCGCCGTATGTTGATCGACCACTTGCAGTTCTTCGCCCACCTGCGCCACAAGGTAGGTCCGGAGGATTTGTCCGAGCGGCACGATGTCGGGTACCTCTGCCTGCTGATACGCAGCCGCTGCCTCGTGGGCGAATGCCAACTGACTTTCCTCGATGATGCCGGACAGGGACACCGAGCCACCAACATTGATGCGAGAGTCCTGCCTGCGAGCTGAGAGCAAGGGGGCCGGGAGAGAATCCCCGAATGATGCGGTCTGCCGTTCGGCCGTGGGAGCGAACTCCGGTGCCGTCTGCGACAACCCCGCCTGCGTGAGACCCAGCACAACTTTCCGCTCGGGACCACTGAGTGCGTGACGGACCGACTGGCGCACCAACTGATGAAGGGATTCTGTTTCCATGAAACGGACTTCTTTCTTCGTGGGGTGCACGTTGACATCGAGTCGGTCCGGTTCGATATCCAGAAAGAGCACGAACGTCGGGTGATGCCCTTTGGGAAGAAACGATCCATACCCATCCATAACCGCATGAAACACGGTCGCATTGCGGATGGGACGCCGGTTCACAAACAATTCCTGTGGCATTCTCGAGGACCGCGCATGGACAGGATCGACCATCACGCCACGGATCGACGATCCCGCTGTCCGGCCTCGTACCTCAATAGTCCGATCGAGAAACGCCTGGCGGTATACTTGAAGTATTCGATCACGATCTGCTGTCACGGCGGGATAGTTGAGAACCTCCTGGCCGTTATGGGACAGGCGAAAGTGCACCGACGGCCAGGCGAGGCCTGCGAGTTGCACGACATGACTAATATGGGAGAACTCGGTCGTGGTCGATTTAAGAAACTTCTTTCTGGCCGGCTGATTGAAAAATAGATTGGAGACGTCGATCCGGGTGCCAGGCACGGCGGGCGCATCCACAATAGAGCCGCCTGCTCCTGCAACCAGGGTGAGCTGTGATCCCACCGTATCCTGCCTAGTCGCGGTCGTCACCACCACATGGGAAACGGATGCAATGCTCGGTAGCGCCTCGCCGCGAAAACCCATCGTCGTTACCGAGGCGAGGTCCCGATCGGACCGGAGTTTGCTGGTGGCATGCCGCTCGAAGGCACGGGGAAGATCGGCACGGTTAATCCCCTCTCCATCATCCGTGACTCGAATGAGGGCCAGTCCTCCATCCTTCACATCGATCGTGATATGCAGGCCCCCTGCATCGAGACTGTTTTCCAGTAATTCTTTGATGACGGCGGCAGGGCGCTCGACGACCTCGCCGGCTGCGATGCGGCTGACTACGTCATCTGGGAGGACATGGATCTTGGCGGAGCAACTGGCGGCGGGCATGAAGCTAGACTCCAGGGAACGTCGGGATCAAGGGAGCCACTCCCAGCCGTTTCGATGGACGTCCGATCATCGAATTTCGGCCAGCTTATTCTTGGCCAGCTTGGCCTCGTCCGACGTGGGAAACTCTTCGATGACCCGTTTGAGATTCTTCTTCGACTTGGCGAGATCTCCGGTTTCTCCCGCCGCGAGCCCCGATTTGAAGAGCGCCGGCGGCACCTTCTCGTTTCCCGGATATTCCGTGGAAAGGTACTCGAACGATTGCATCGCGCGCACATAATCTTTTTGCTGGTAGTAGGACTCGCCCAGCCAGTAGTAGGCATTTGGCGTCAGCGACGTGCCGGGAAAGTCTTTCACAAACCGCTGAAAGCCCGCCACGGCAAGATCGTATTTCCCGTTGAGATAGTCGTTGTACGCCAGATTGAACGCCGACGTCGGGGTAATCGAGGGAACACCGGGCACCACCGTCGGCACATCTGAAGAGGAGGCCGGCTTCTGTGGTTTGGAGGGACGAGCGGGATCGACTTGAGATGGCTCGAACTTGGGCACAACCGGAATACCCAATGTCTCGTCGGGTTTGGCTAACCGGCTTTCCAATTTCTGTATCCGGGCAGACATCTCATCGAGCTTCGGCCTGACGGATTCGCTATCTTTCATCCGCTCCAGCGACTCCACGCGTCGTTGCAGCGCATCCAGCCGCTTTTGATCTTGATCCTGAGACTTCGACACCGTCGCCAAGTGATCACGCAATTCCACAAAATCCGCGTGTTTGGCACATCCGGCGAGCCACAGCATCGCCCCGGCCATGAAAACGACCAACCCCTTTGAACCCGTTTTCTTGCGCATCACGGTTATCGCGACTCCTTCAACTGAGATAGTTTATCGGATGCTTTTCCTGCCTCAGGACTCCGAGGATACAACGTCACCACCTGCTTGAAGGCCGAAGAAGCGCGTCTCTTATCTTTTATCGCCAGGTACGCATACCCTTTCTTCAAGATCGCCGATGGTACTTTCTCACTCCGGGGGAAATCCAGTTCGACGCGGTCATACGAATCGATCGCCTGTCTATAATCTTTCTTGCCGTAGTGCGATTCACCGAGCCAAAAGCGCGCGTTTGGAGACAGATCCGAGTTCGGATAGTCACGCAAAAATGCGGCGAACCCCTGCCGGGCTCCATCCAAGTCTCCATCACGAAACAGTGCCAGTAGACGTTCGTACTCGAGTTTATCGGAGCGTTCCCCTCTCTGGCTGACTTGTGGGCGCGGCGACTCTTCGGACTCGACCGTCGACGTCACCGCTTCAGCCGATAGTCCCGCCTCCGCTTGCGCATTGAGCGAAGCCGAAGGCACTTCCTGCTCAACCTTTGGGGTTTCGGAGGAAGGCATCAACGCCGATCGATGGGCCGGCTTCGTGGTTGACTGACGTGCCCCTGCCTTGTTTGCCCCTCGTACGCGCGCATCCTGCGCGACCTGATCAACGGCCTTGGAGAGGGCATCCAGACGCCGGTCCTGCTCATCGAAGCGGGCAGCAGACTTCTGCGCGACAGATGCGACACTCTTATTGACCTCGCCTAAGTGACCGGACACCGCCTTGTTCATCTCATTGATATAGGCCGTCGACGCTTTGCTCGCCTGTTCTTCTTGGCTCACCCGCTCGCTCAATCCTGTCAGCGTCTTATGCTGCTCTTCCAGACGTACGTCGAGACTCCTGGCAAGTCCGCTGTTTGTCTTCTGGACGACCTCAATGATCTCCTTTCGTATCGCCTCCATCTGTCGGCTCACGTCGTCAAGACGAGTGTTCACGTCCGTGCGAACCTGATCGCGATCCTGCTTATTTTTGATATCTTGAGCATTGAGGCTCTCGCGCACCTGGTTGTAGCGAGTTGTGTTATCCGCTTCCAGCTTGCCGGCCAACTGCTCGAGCCGCCTGGTTTGTTGCTCAAGTTGCGCAGAGCGCTGCTTGAGGTCTTCCTGCTTGGCCTGGAGTTCCTGAGCTTGGTGCAACGCCCGCTCCAGTTCGCCACGCAACTGCGGCAACTCCTGCTCCCGGAGCACCGAAATCTCCTGACTCTGTCGCGCACGGGTCTGTGCCGACTCATCGCTCGACTGCTTGATGCGCTGCTGAAGACTCTTCTCCGTCTGTTTGAGATCAGCTTGTTGGGCAATGCAGCCTGTCGACAACAGGGCATAGATCACACAGATTGTCGTCCAGGTTCTTTTTGTATCCGAATGGTTCCACATTGTTCCACCCACGTATGATAAAGGAATCCCCTGCTCTCTCTTCGCGGACAACGGAGTCACAACCACCGCGACAAAAAGCACGTCGCCTACTTCCCGGTCTTCACCACAAGATGTCCTCGCCGGTTTTGTTGGTAGCACGACTCCGCATGTTCATTGCAGGACGGCCGCTCTTTTCCATACGACACCACGGACAGACGATTGGCACCGACACCGAGTTCGACCAGATAGTTCCGGGCGGCTTTTGCCCGTTTTTCACCGAGTACGAGATTGTAGGCGACGGTCCCACGTTCGTCACAATGCCCTTCGACCTTGACCAGCGCGCTCGGGTTGGACTTCATCCAGCCGGCATCGCGAGTCAACGCTTGGCGCCCATCCTCGGAAATCGTCCAGCTGTCGTAGCCGAAAAGCACATCTCGGAAGCCCGCCGCAGCTGAGGCGGCCTGCTCGGCCCTGATCTCATCCATTTGTCGTCCTGCACTGCTGGAGGGATCCACCTTCGCCAGCATCGTGCCACTGCCCACACGCTCCTCTGAAGGGTTCTTGTCGAGGCCCCGAAGCTCGCCGCCACCCGACTGAACGCCGGTGTCCGGGAAGCTGCCGACACCGGATTTGGAGCTATCTGATCCCCCCCCCTTCGCCATGCCCTGGGAGTCGCTGCCAGATTGTACGGATTTTTTGGAGCAGCCAGGCATTCCAATTAATGCCATGCTCATCACCAGCGCCAAGCCGCATGTACAGAGTGTCTTGTTCATACATCTTTCTCCTTTTGCTAGGTTAGTAATCTCGATCATCTGCCTTCATTCATCCGGTACGGTCAAGACATCATCCTCACGATGCCGGAGACCAGGAGGGCGCACTATTGTGCGTCCCCTGGAAGGTGAGCCGTTCTATGTCCTTACCATCTGCATCGATCATATAGATGTGGCTCTTTCCATCGGCCGTCGAACTGAACACCAGATGCCGGCCATCCGGCGACCAGGAGGGTGAATCATCGACACCCGGTCCTGTGGTCAATTGCATTCGCTTCTGTCCGTCCGGCGAGATGACACAGAGCTTATACTCTTTATGCGTCCGGCACACATAGGCGATCCAGTTCCCGCGCGGCGACCACACTGGCGCCGCATTGTAATCGCCTTCAAACGTCAGACGGCGCACGTTCGACCCCTCTGAACCCATCAGGAACAGCTGCGGCCCGCCACCCCGATCTGACACAAACACCAGCTCCCTCCCGTTCGGAGACCAGGAGGGAGACAAGTCGCCGGACGGGTTGACTGTTAATCGTTGGATAGCTTTCGTCCTTGTATCCAACCGATAGAGCTCGGAATTGCCTTCGTGACTGGAGGCAAACGCCAGGAAATTTCCATCAGGAGAGAGTGACGGAGTGATGTTCAACCCCCCCAGGGAAATCACCGTCCATCGCTTGCCCGTCGCCAACTCGATCATGTCGATGTCCTGCGTATTGCGATTGCGATAGGCGGTGAAGATGAGGAACCGTCGATCCGGTGACCATTGCGGCATGAGGTTCAGGAATCCATCGGCGGTGAGTTGGCGAGCATCGTGGCCATCATAATCCATCACGAACAACTCGCGGGCGGTCCCCTGTTCAGCTACATACGCGATCTTTGTCCGCGCGATACCCGGCTCGCCCGTGTAACGAAACACCAGTTCGTCGGCAAAGCGGTGCGCCATCAGCCGCACAACTGAGGGTGATCCCGCGTAACGCTTCCCCCCCACGAGTTCCTCGCTGCCGCTGTCATAGACGAAACCTTCCAGGTTCACGTCGGCTTCTTTGTCCGCCTCCTTCAGACCCGCTTTTCCCCAGACCAAGACCGAGACGCCCTTCTCAGCCGCCTGTTTGAATAGAGCCTTGGAACCGTTCCCCTTCCCATTACCGATATCGAGTGTGTGAATCCCAAGACTGGGCAAATCCACCAGATTGAAGACCAGGGAGCGTTTCACATCCTTTTTGAGGACTTCTTCGATCCGCCCCCCCAACCAATCGGGGCCGCCTGCGTTTTGTATCCCCGCAACACCCAGGGAAATCTTTTGGAAGTCGGGACGGGTGGCTTCGAGGAACACATCCGCCGCCCCAGATTCAAGAATGCCGACAACTCCTGCTAGCAGCAGCACTCCCCCGAACCAGGCACTGATCAATTTCACCCGTGTCATCCGACCGACTCTCCGACTCGAAATACCATTTCTACATCTTTATAGCTGTCTGCCATTTCGGCAGGAAACACGGGCAGGATTCGTGGCCGCAGCACGGCGCGCTGGCCCGCCATATCAAAATAGGCATTCCCGGACGACTGTTGTACGATCACATCTTTGATCGTCCCATCCCGTTGAAGCCGAAACCTGACGATCATCGTATAGGTTTGTCCCGCCATATCGATGGGTGGCGGCTCCCACTGGCTGCTAATAATAGACTGCACGCGAGCCCAGTAGGGATTCGACCCGGCCGTACCGGAAATCCTCAGAGTCGTCTCGGGAGTCTTGGCCGCCGGAACTCTCACCTCTTGCTGGGGTGCCGGCTTGACTGACGCCTCGCTCGGTTTCACCTCTTTCGGGATCTCCAGCTTGGCCGCAGGCTGAACCTGTCTAATCTTTTTCAGCTCTTCTTCTAACTCACGATTCAGATCTTCGCTTACCGTAGACCGTTGAAGAATCTTCGCGACCGTACCTTGCGCCGCATCCGGGACACGTGGGATATCGAGCACCTTCGACGCCTGTTGGGGCTG
>DASQFV010000048.1:0-2049 GCA_035632975.1 Nitrospiraceae bacterium | reverse complement strand
AGCCATCCGCTTCTTGCGTTCTTCTCTCCCAACATACCACTCTCGGAGCAGTGTTTCGACTAGCCCAACCAGTAAGTCGGCTTCGTTTGGGTCAACATCGACAATGAGGTTGATATCCTTCTCCATGTGAGCGCCGATATTGCCAATTTTTCGTACTGCCTCGATTGCCCCCCACGTCACGGGATCAACCATTCCTTTAATCTGCTCGATCTCGTCAACCAACCGTCCTGGGTTTACCCTCCAAAAGTCGCGAAGGATTCCTTGGAGGCATCGGCGAGACTGGGCTGCTGCTGGTTTGGTGGACACCCACTTACGCTAATTCGGCCTTCATTTCGAACTCCATGGGACTGAGATATCCCAGCGTGGAGTGCCTCCGCCGAGGATTGTAGAAACACTCGATGTAATCGAACACATCGGCCTTGGCCTGAGCTCGCGTGCGGTACATCTTCGCGGCCGTGCGTTCAGTCTTCAGCGAGGAGAAGAAGCTCTCCATCACCGCATTGTCCCAGACGTTGCCCGCCCGGCTCATGCTACAGGTGACGCCGTGGTCGGCCAGGAGACGCTGGAACGGCTCACTCGTATACTGGCTCCCTCGATCGGAGTGATGCAGCACAGTGTGGGGCGTGCCCCTCCGCCAGATCGCCATCACCAGTGCATCGGTGACAAGCTGCGCGGTCATCGTCGCACTCATGGACCACCCGACCACCCGTCGCGAGAAGAGATCGACGACCGCGGCGACATAAAGCCAGCCTTCGGCGGTCCAGAGATAGGTGAAGTCAGCGACCCATTTGCGGTTCGCCGAGGAGGCGTCGAACGTCCGGTTCAGCACATTCGGCGCCACGGCGTTCGTCGAGCGCACCCCGGTGTCTGATGGCATTCGTCGCCGTCTGGGGCGGGCGCGCAAGACGGCGTGCCGCATCAGCCGTTCAATGCGATGGAGGCCGCAGGCGATGCCTTCCACGAGCATGTCGTGCCAGACCCGCCGAGCGCCGTAGGTGCGATCGCTGGTGAGGAAGCTGGCCCGCACTCGGATCAGCAACTGCTCGTCGGCCCGCGCCCGGACACTTGGCGGCCGGGTCCGCCAGGCATAGAAGCCTGCACGCGAGACACCGAGCGCCTCACACAACCATCCCGCCGGCCAAATTCCCCGGTGCTTCGCGATGAAGGCGAACTTCACAGCGCCTCTTGCGCGAAGTAGGCCGCGGCTTTTTTTAAGATGTCGCGCTCCGCCGTCAACTTGATGACTTCACGCCGGAGCCGTGCGAGTTCCGCCTGCTCAGGCTTCATCTGCCCCTGGCCTGGAAAGGCCTGCTGGCAATCGGCGGCACACTCCTGCACCCATCGGCGCAACACCGAACCCTGCACGCCCAAATCCCGCGCGGCTTGCGCCACCGTCACCCCGCGTTCTTGAATCAGCTTCACCGCCTCCAGCTTGAACTCACGCGTAAACTTGCGTCGCTCCATGACTCACCTCCGGTTTCATTCATACACCTAACTCGGTGTCTTTGAAACCGGCAGCAGCCCACTCGTTCCACTGGTCAGGTAGAGTGTCTGTGGCTATCTTGAAGTAATCCGACCAGATTCGCCTAAGAAAATAGCCCTCTTTACCCTCAGGTCTTTCTCCATCCAAATGGCTGGCAACGTTAAGGATATGTGACCAGTAATTGGCTGAAAGGACATTCCATATACCGTTTCGCAAAGGCTCGTCTATGTTCTCGGACTGCAATGATGCCCGGATCGGTGATAGCCCCTGCCGCTGCGAGAACAGTTTCACGTCTTTAGTCTTTCTGTTGCTTAGTCTCTTGTGAGCACAATCGTGAGCACACTGTAAGCAGGAAAGAGAGAATAAATAAGATAACTGCTTGAAAAATTGGTGCCCCCGATACGAATTGAACGTACGACAAACGGTTTAGGAAACCGCTGCTCTATCCAACTGAGCTACGGGGGCGTGGCTTGAATTTAGCGCACTTACGGGAGGATTGAAAGGGGCGAGTGCGGGCGCTGTGCCCAGATTGTGCCCGTGAAGCTTCCGGGCGGCCTCTCGGAGGT
>DASQFV010000047.1:0-18614 GCA_035632975.1 Nitrospiraceae bacterium | reverse complement strand
CGATCAGCCACAGCGACTGCGTCGTGCGCGTGACTGTACTTCTGGTCCATGGGTCCGTAGAAGAGCCCGCGCATCATCTTGAACAAGTAGGCCAAGGTCAAGACGATGCCGACCACGGCCACGATGACTTGGAACGGATACCTGTTCCAACTGCCGACGATGATCATGACTTCGGCGATGAAGTTCACAGTGCCGGGCACGCCGATCGAGGCCATGCAAGCAACCAGGAAACAGCCGGAGATGAACGGCATACGATTCGAAAGCCCGCCGAGCGAGGGAATGTCGCGGTTGTGCGTCTGATCGTACACCCACCCGGCCATGGCGAAGAGCATGCCCGTGGCCATGGCGTGGGCGAACATATACATCACCGCGCCGGTCAAGCTGATGTAGTCCAAGGCGGCCATGCCTAAGAAGACATAGCCCATGTGACTCGAGCTGGAATACCCGATGACGTACTTTGTATCTTTGGCGTAGAACGCCACGAACCCGCCATACATGATACTGAACATGCAGAGCACGGCCGCGATGGGCATAAGTTCTCTGGTGGTCTCCGGCAGAATCTCAAAGGCCACCCGAATGATGGAAAAATGGCCGAGCTTCATCAGCACCCCCGCGTGCAACATGCTCGTGGCGGCCGGCGCGGCTGCGTGGCCCACAGGAGACCAGGAGTGCAGCGGCCACAGTGGCGCGATCGAGGCAAAGCCGAAGAAGATCAGTAGCCAAATGATCTTGTCCAGCGTCGTGCCCAAGACCGGGATGTGCATCAACTTGGCCTGTTCACGCAGGACCAGAATGTCGAAGGTATTGAGCCCCGAGTACTTGTAAATCAGCAAGATACCCATCAGCGCCATGACGGCAAAGGCTGAGAGGAAGAGCACCAGTTTCATCGCGGCGTATTCTTTACTGTTGGATCCGAAATTGAAGATGAACCCGACCGAATCCCGCTGTTTGAGGCCTTCAGGATCCGTCATCTCGTTGTACTTTTTCGTGTGGCTTCCCCACATGCCCAACAAAAGATACATGGGGATCACGGACATTTCGTAGAAGAAGAAGAGAAAGAACAGATCCAACGACATGAAGACGCCGATCGTGGCGGCGGCGAGGATGAGCAGCCAGATATAGAATTCTTTCGTCCGATCCTTGATGTGCCAGGAGACGAAAATTCCTGCGAACAGCAAGATGCTCGATGCCAGCACCAGCGGGGTGCCGATCCCATCCACCCCGAGGTGGAGCGAGATACCCAACTGGCGGGACCATTCGAACCGCTGCACGAACTGGAATCCCCCCATCACATGATCGTAGGCGAAGAACAGGTAGAGTGAGGCGAGCAGGGAGACAAGGGCTGATCCCGCCGCGATCCCCCGTACGAGCATCGCTTGCCGGTTGGAGACGAAGATCAGCGCGATGGCTCCCACGAAGGGGGCAAACAGGATATAGAGTAGTGCGTAATCACCCATACGAATTAATCCACCCGTACCGGCTGTTTGGACTCGATCGATGCCACGGTCCCCCGTTCCAGTCGATCGACCAACGACTGCACCGATCCGTTCATCATTCTCAAGAAGGGAGCGGGATAGAGGCCAATCCAGAGGATCATCACCGACAAGGCTACCACGATGAGCACTTCCCGGGGATGCAGATCACTGATGGAGTCCTTGACGGCCTTGCCGAGCGGTCCCAGCATCGACCGCTCGTAGTACCAGAGAAAATATGCCGCGCCGAAGATGACGCCGGTGACCGCGATCCCCCCGTATAGCCAATTAGCCTTGAAGGTTCCCAAGAGGATGAGGAATTCACCGACGAAGCCATTGGTGCCCGGCAAGCCGATCGACGCCAGCCCAATGAACAAGAAAAAGCTCGCGAGCAAGGGGGTCTGTTTGGCCATGCCGCCGAATGAGCCCAGTTGGGTGTTCTGCTGCCGAGAGTAGAGAAAGCCCGCAATAAAGAACAAACCCGCCGTACTGAATCCCAAGTTGATCATGGTGAGCAGGCTGCCTTGGAGTCCCTGATAGTTCAGGGCGAACAGGCCGATCACCACGAACCCGAGGTGGCTGATGCTACTGAACGCCAGGAGTCGGCGAAAATCTTGCTGGATCAGCGCCATAATGGCCCCATAGAGAATCGCCGCCAATCCCAGCGCCATGATGATCGTGACGACGGTCTGACTTTTCGATGCGTCCGGGAGCAACGGAATGCTAAACCGGATGAAGCCGAATGTCCCGAGCTTCAGTCCCGCCAGCACTACCGCCATGCCAATCGGGCCTTCGAGGAGGGCGTCTGGGAGCCAGGTGTGGAAGGGGAACACCGGGGCCTTGAACGCAAAGCCGAGGAACAACAGCCAGAAAATGAGGATTTGTTGGCTGAGCGGAATCGGGACGGAGAGCAGTTCCAACAAGTCAAACGAGTAGGTCGGCTCGATATGACGCAGCGTCGCCCACTGGTGATAATTGATGTCCAAGAGGGCGATGCCCACCAGCATGAAGACGCTGCCAAGCAAGGTGTAGAGCACGAATTTCAATGCTGCATAGTGTCGCTCTGCTCCTCCACCCCAAAGCTTGATCAGAAAGTAACTGGGGATAAGCATGAGTTCCCAAAAGACGAAGAAGAGGATCAAGTCGATGGAGAGGAAGACCCCCATCGTGGTCGATTCGAGGGCGAGGAGCGCCATCATGTAGAGCTTCACTTGATGGCGGACGGTGTCCCAGCTATAGATGACGATCAGGACCGCGAGGAAAGCTGTGAGCCCTACGAAGAGGACACTGATCCCGTCAACCGCGAGGTGATAGCTGACCCCGAGAGCGGGAATCCACGGCACGTGTTCGGAAAACTGCATGGCGGCCGATTCGGGAATGAATCGTAAGAGCACGAATACGCAGAGGGCCAACTCCAAGAGCGCAATCGTCAAGGCGGAGGTCCGGACCATGTCCTCGTCTTCGAACAGCCACAGGAGGACGGCCCCGATGACGGGGAGAAAAAGTATACAGGTCAGAATCGGAAAAGTTGATACCAGCTCTTCTAACATCACAGTGCTTTAGAGTTGCATGACGAGCTGAATAATGACCGCCAGCAGGAAGAGCCCTGCCACAATGATGGCGGCATAATGATGCACCATTCCGCTCTGCAGTTGCCGCCACCGGCGGGCGGCAAGATGGTTGCCGTAGCCGACCACATTGATGCCGCCGTAGATCACGTGTTTCTCAGCCCAAGTCGAACCGGCCGCGACCAATTCAGCCAAGTGTGCGACGGCGCGCACGAGGCCATCGATCACGGTGCGGTCGAACCAATCGAGCAGAAGTCCCAACTTCTTGGTCGGTTCCACCCATAACAGGTCATAGAGCTCATCGACGTAGTACTTGTTGAGCAAGATCCTGTAGGCTGCCTGAAACTTTGCAGCCAGGCGGTCCGGCGCCGAGAGATTCACGCTATAAAAATAGTGTGCGAGGCCCCAGCCCAGCAACGCAATCCCTGTGGCAATCATCATGAGCATGAGCACGAGTCCGGTGCTCACGTCATGCTCCCCTCCCGTGCCCGCGACCGGTGCAAGGAATTGATGGAGCCAGCCATGTTCAGGAGGAAACCCCAGGAACCCACCGAAAATGGACAGCACGCCTAACGCCATTAACGGAGCGACCATCACCATCGGGGACTCATGGACATGTTCCTCCGTATGATGGTCCATGCGAGACCTGCCATAAAAGGTCAGATAGATCAGGCGGAACATGTAAAAGGAGGTCAAGAGCGCGCCGATGGCAGCCATGCCATACAGCAGATAGTGGTGATGCGTGAAGGCATGAGCTAGGATTTCATCTTTGCTCCAGAAACCTGCCAACGGCGGAATGCCCGCAATGGCGACCGTGCCAATGAGAAACAGTCGATAGGTCCATGGGATTTTCGAGCTGAGGCCGCCCATCTTTCGAATGTCTTGCTCGCCCGAGAGCGCGTGGATGACCGATCCGGCTGTGAGGAACAAGAGGGCCTTGAAGAAGGCATGGGTCATGAGATGAAATATGGCAGCCGTATAGGCCCCGATCCCGCACCCGAGAAACATGTAACCGAGCTGGCTCACCGTCGAATAGGCCAAGACGCGCTTGATGTCCGTTTGCACGAGGCCGATGGTGGCGGCAAACAAGGCTGTGAGTCCGCCGATGACGCCGACGATTGTCATAGCCGTCGGCGATAAATCGAAAATGGCTTGATTCCGCACAATCATGTAGACCCCGGCCGTCACCATCGTTGCCGCATGGATGAGCGCGCTCACGGGTGTCGGACCTTCCATCGCATCCGGGAGCCAGGTGTAGAGGGGGAGTTGGGCTGATTTGCCGACTGCACCGACGAGCAGGCAGAGCGCAATGGCTGTGGCCATCTCCGGCGAGAGCTGGCCGACCTGGGCAAAGACCTTCGTATAATCGAGCGTCTTGAAATTGATGAAGATGAGGAAGATGGCCAGAAGGAAGCCCGCGTCGCCGATGCGGTTCACCACAAAGGCTTTCGAGGCGGCCTTCGCAGCGGAGACCTTGTCATAGTAGTAGCCGATCAACAGATAGGAACAGAGTCCCACCCCTTCCCAGCCAATGAAGAGCACCACATAGTTGTTCCCCATGACAAGGAGCAACATGGACACCATGAAGAGGTTCATGTAGGTAAAGAATCGCGTGAATCCGTCTTCCCCATGCATGTAGCCGACGGAGTAGACGTGGATCAGGAACCCGACTCCCGTGACGACGAGCAGCATGATGCACGTGAGAGGATCAACGAGATAGGCTAGATTGATGGTGAGGTCGCCGCCGAAGATCCATTGATAGACGATGACTTCATGGGGCGTGCCGGTCCGCAGAATGTCGGCAAACACCCCGATCGTGCAGAGAAATGACAACCCCACTGATCCCCAGGCAAGCCGGTGCGCGACATCGTGGGAATACCGCCTGCCCGCGAGCCCATTCAGGATCACGGCCAGCAGGGGGAACAGCGGAATGAGCTTTATAAGTAGATCGGTCACGTTACCACTTTAAGAGGTTCATCTCGTCCACGTTCGTGGAGATCTTCCCGCGGAACACGACGATGATGATGGCCAGCCCGATCGCCGCTTCCCCGGCAGCAATGGCGATGATGAAGAGGGCCACCAGTTGCCCCGCCATGGATTCCAGGTAATGGGAGAAGGCTACGAGGTTAATGTTCGCCGCGTTCAACATGATCTCGACAGACATCAGCACGATGATGAAGTTCCGTCTGATCAGTACGCCGAGCAGGCCGGTGATAAAGAGCACGGCGCTGACGGCGACATATGCGCTGAGAGGAACCATAATCACCTGTGAGGCGTGCAAACCCTAATCGTTTCTCTTGTCGCTCGTCCTCTCACGCCTGACCCCTTATGCCTTACGTTTTTCGTTGACCGGTTTCGGCGTTTTTGCCAGCACGATCGCTCCGATGACGGCGCCCAACAGGAACACCCCGACGATTTCGAACTGCAACAGATAATCACTGAACATTTTGATCCCGACCGCGTAGGTATCGCCGTCCTGAAGTACCGCCACGGTAGTCGCATCGCCCTTCGCGCCTCCGAAAGGTGAACGGACTAGAAGGGCCAACACGTACAATGATCCGATGGCTGCTGGAGCCAGAAAGTACAGGTATGAGGAGTGGAAATACCGGTCGTCGGTCTTCAAGTTCAGGAGCATCAGTACGAAGAGGTACAAGACGAGGATCGCACCGGCGTAGACGATGACCTGCACGGCCCAGAGGAACTCGGCGTTGAGGAGGATGAAGAGTCCGGAGACATGGACCAACAGGGCCAGGAGCGCCAGGCCGCAATGCACCGGGTGCTTTAGCGCGACTGTCAAGACGCCCGCGGCAATACTGGCCAGTGCGAAATAGGCAAAAAAGACCAAAACCATCGATCGCCTTAGCCCAGATGCTTGGGTGGTGGTTGGGTCGGCTTCAGTACCGATTGCGGGAAGTAATACCGATATTCCCGGCTTTCCTCAACGTTCTTTTCTTGATTATGCGCGTACAAGTATTTTTTTGCATCGTCGAGATGGCGCTCGCCGATTTCGTACAACCGCTTCTTGTCGAACAGCAAGGTGCGCTTATCATGGGTCGAGAACTCATACATCTTCGTCATAGCCAGTGCGTTGACGGGACAAGCCTCGACACAGTAGCCGCAAAAGACGCATTTCGTAATGTCGATGTAAAACTCGCTGGCGAATCGCTGCAGCGGACGCTCCGCATCTTCCGAGCTGATGACCTTGATGCAGCGGGATGGGCACGCGGCTTCGCAGAGGTCACAGCCGACACAACGTTCCTGGTGATCGTCGTAGCGTAAGAGCGCGAGTGCCCCCCGGTGGGTGTCGGGAAGGGTTCGTTGTTCCCGTGGATACTGGAAGGTGATGGGCTTGTGGAGCATGTGCTTGAGCGTCACCTTCATCGCGTCCCAGATCTCAAAGAACAATGCGGCCTGGAGGATTTGCTTTATCAGTGCGGTCACACGCATGTGCGCTTCCTGCTCCCTCTTACGTCTTTTCGATCGTCACGCGGGTCTGCTTGAACGAGGGAACTCCAGTCGTCGGATCAACCTGGACCGACATCAAGTCTTTCACTGGCGGCTCATTGAAATGCTCCGGGAAGAAACAGGTCTGAGGGGCGATGGATTGATCGGGCTGCACCGCCAATTGCATCGAGCCGCGGTCCGATGTGAGGCGCACCGTCGTCCCCTCAGCTACTGCGAGCCGTTCCATATCTTGGGGATTCATCCTGAGCCGCCCGGTATTGGGGGCGATCGTGATGAGCCCGGGGGCTTTGGTGGACATCTTACCGGAATGATACAGAATCTGTCCCATCAGCAACGCGAAGGGTCGCTGGTTCTTGGAGTCTGATGGAGCGGAGGCTCGATAGCGCGCCGCCACATCGGTGGCGTAGCCGTTTGAGAGATAGCGGTCCACCGTTGGCACAACTTTGCGTGGCTGTCCGAGGTTGTAGTACCCGGGCAGCAACTTCATGATCTCGGCTTGAATATCGTTTGAGGATTCGTATTCCCATTGACAGCCCAGCGCGTTGGCCAGCGCCGTCATGATGTGCCAATCGGGCAAACTTTCCCCGAGTGGATCCATTGCCTCGCGGACCCGCAGGACTCGGCCTTCCAGATTGGTGAAGGTGCCGTCTTTTTCCGCAAAGGTACAAGCCGGCAGCACCGCATGGGCCATGCGCGCAGTGTCGGTCAGGAACGGATCCTGGACGACGAGCAACTCCAGTCGATCCAACGCGGCGCGGACTTCCATCGATGCGGGCAAGGTGGCGAGCGGGTCTTCTCCGATCACATAGAGGGCTCGGATCTGGCCGCTCCTACAGCGCTTGAGAATCTCGACGAGATTCGCGCCGGAGCCAGCCACTGGGAGCGTGACGTCCCAGGCCTTGGCAAAACGGTCGCGAGCCACCTGATCGTTGAACGAGGCTTGACCAGGGAGGAATTCAGGCGCGACGCCCATGTCCACGGCGCCCTGTTCGTTCGGCTCTTCTGTCAGGGTATTCACCCCGCAGCCAGGCTGACCCAACTTGCCCGTGACCCAGGCGAGGTCAATCAGTTTCAAGACGTTCTGATACCCGTCGGGCTGGCGGACGATGCCTTCAGCGCAGAGGATGATGGAGCGGGGCGCTTCGGCGAAGATCGCCGCGGTGGCTTTCAACGCCTTGACCGACATGCCGGTGTGCGCAGCCGTCTGCTCCAACGATACATGGGCCACGGCGGCCTTCAGGGCGTTGAAAGCTTGCGGGTGCTTCTTGGTGCTATCCTCATCGATCAAGTCCAGCTCCAGGGTGGCCTTGATGAGTCCGTCGATCACCAGTCCTTCCGTTCCGGGTTTGATCAGGATGGGATGGGATGCGAGCTTGGCCATGTTCGTGACGGCGGAATCGATGACCACCACTTGTGCTTGATAGATGCGAATTGCTTCTTTGATGCGCACGGCCGTGAGCGGGTTTGTCTCCGTGATGTTGGAGCCAATGAGTATCACCGCCCTGGCTTTCGTCAGGTCTTCCCAGTCGTTCGGGCTCCGCCCGATCCCCAAGGCGTGCCGGGAGGCATGCACGAAGTTGAGGTGGCCGTAGCGTGCGCTGCTGTCGAGATGGTTGGTCCGGAACCCGGCTCGCATGAGTTTCTGGAAGAGATACAGCTCTTCGTTGGTGCAGCGGGCGGTGATCAGGCCGGCAATCGCGTCGGGTCCGTGCTTGCGTCGGATTTCGGAGAACCGATCGACCACCTGGTGCATGGTTTCGAGCCAGGGGGTTTCGACGAGCTGATTGCCCTTGCGGAGGAGCGGTTGTTTCAACCGTGCAGGGCTATCGATGTACTCGAACCCAAAACGCCCTCGCACACAGATCCCGCCGTGTCCCTTGGCCGTGTCGGCCCGGTCGCCCCATTTGTTCTTCCAGGACAGAGGTGAGGTCACGCGGACGACTTCAGCGTCCTTGGTCTCAAGGTACATCTGGCAGCCGTCCCCGCAGTAGTTACACGTCGTCGTGGTTTTCTTCATCTGCCATGGCTTGTACAAATATTTGGAGAACTTGTTCGTGATGGCGCCGACCGGGCAGACGGCGAGGCAGTCTCCGCAGAACTCGCAGGAGAGCGCGAGGTCTCCCTTCGGCACAACTTGATTGAATCCGCCCTTCTTCATGAACTGGAGTGCGTCGATCATCAACACGTCTTTACACACGTTGATGCACTCTGCGCAGGCAATGCAACGGTTCATGTTAAAGTCGAGGACCGGGCTGCGCGTATCTTCAGGAATAAATTTCTGTTTCGCATTGGCCAGGTTCGTGACCCCGTGCTGGAAGGCCGTGTCTTGCAGTTCGCAATGGCCGTCGGCGTCGCAAACCGGGCAGTCGAGCGGATGGACCGAGAGATGTTTTTCCACTGCTTTCTTCCTGGCTTGGAAGAGATCGTCCCCCTCGGTTCTGATGATCATGCCAGCCGTCGCTTTGGCGGTGCAGGAACGGACGGGCGCTTTCTTGCCGTCCTGCATGACCAAACACATGCCGCAGGAGCCGAAGGGATCGAAGGTATAGTGGTAGCACATGGCCGGAATGATCTTGCCCGTGCTTGAGATCACATCGTAGAGCGAGACCCCGCCCTTTGCCGTCACGGATTTGCCATCGATCGACAGTTCGATCGCGACTGCTTCCACTTCAGGATTGGTTGCTGGCTTCAAACCCATAATCTTTCCCCAGTTCTGAGTCCTGAGTGCTGAGTTCTCAGGGGACGCTCTGCATTCTTATGCTCAGCACTCATCGCCCAGCACTCAGCACTTTTCATCGGTCGCACTCCCCCATCACAATGTCATAGGTCCCGAAGATCGTGACCGCATCGGAGATCAAGTAGCCTCTAGACATATGGTCGAATGCGCCCATGTGAATAAACGAGGGAGCGCGAATTTTCAAGCGGTATGGTTTTCCGCCGCCCGTGCTGACGATGTAGAATCCCAACTCCCCCTTGTGCGCTTCGGTCCCGCAATAGATCTCTCCCGGAGGGGCGTCGAAGCCCTGCGAGAAGAGCTTGAATTGCTGGATCATGGATTCCAGATTCGTAAAGACTCGTTGCTTCGGCGGCAAGGTGACGCTGGGTACATCGGCCATAATGGGGCCGTCCTGCATCTGCTCCAGGCATTGCCGGATGATTTTCACACTCTCATAGAGTTCCTGGACGCGGATCCAGTACCGATCGTAGGTGTCGCCGTTCTTGCCGAGGGGCACACTGAATTCGCATTTCGGATAGGCCGAATAGGGCTCGGCTTTACGGAGGTCGTAGTCGACACCCGAGCCGCGGAGCGTCGGCCCACTGAGACCGAAACTCACGGCGTCTTCCGCCGAGATGATGGCCACTCCCTTGGTCCGCCCGAGCCAAATCCGGTTCTTCTCCAGGAAGACCATGTACTCGTCGATTTTGGGCGGAAAGTAGTCCAGGAATTGCTTCAGTTTCCCGAGCAGCGAGGGCGTGAAGTCCCGCTCGACGCCGCCGATGCGATACCAACTGGTGGTGAGGCGCGCGCCGCAGAGTTCGTCGAACCAATCCATCAGAATTTCCCGATCCCGGAAACAATAGAAAAAGACCGTCATGGCTCCGATGTCAAGAGCCTGTGTGCCGAGCCAGAACTGATGGCCGATGATCCGTTGGACCTCCGCCACGATCGTGCGCAGATAGTCTGCACGGTCCGGCACGGTAATATTCATGAGTTTTTCGACCGCGCGACAGTACGCAAAATTGTTGTACATCGCACAGATATAGTCGAGCCGGTCGGTATGGGGAATAAATTGGTGATAGGTGCCGTCTTCCGCGAGTTTCTCCACACCGCGGTGCAGATATCCCAACACGGGGGTGGACTTGATGATGCGTTCTCCTTCTAATTCGAGGATCACTTTCAGCACCCCATGGGTGGCGGGGTGCTGGGGACCCATGTTGAGTAAGAGTTCCTCCGTACGCAGGGTCGGGAGGGTCTCGCTTTCCGGATGGGCCGGGTCGATCTTGTAGACGGTTGTTCGTTGATCTTCAAAGGCCATCGTCTATCCTACCGAGCCGTTTCGTCCAGGAACTCGAACGTGTCGCGCCAGCCCTTGCCACGGAGCGGAAAATCTTTTCGCAACGGATAGCCTTCGGTGAAATCGTCCGGCAAGAGGATCCGGCGGAGATCCGGATGGTGCCGGAAGCGGATTCCCATCATGTCGTAGACTTCTCGCTCCATGAAGTCCGCGCCTTTCCAGAGATCCGTCAGGGAATCCACGATGCAATCCGACTCCGGAACCCTGGTCTTGAGCCGGATGCGCTGGTGCTTCTTGATCGAGTAGAACTCGTACACGACTTCAAACCGTTCTTCGTCGTCGGGCCAGTCGACCGAACTCACATGCACGATGTAGTCGAAGTCCATGGCCGGGTCGTCGTGAAGGAATTGTGCGACCTCGTGGAGTCGGTCCCTCGCCACAGTCACCGCAAGATCGCCACGCCATTCGACGGCTTTTACGAAGCCGGTGGCAAAGTTTTCTTGGAGTCGGCTGGCCAGTTGCTGCAATGTCATCGATCGAGACCTATATTTTAAGGCCGGGCTTGACCTGATCCGGTTGTTTCAGGAACACGCGTTTCAGCATGATTCGTTCTTGTAACTTGAGGATGCCGTCAAAGAGCGCCTCCGGTGTTGGAGGGCAACCCGGCACATAGATGTCGACCGGCACAAAGCGATCGACCCCTTGGACGACGCTATAACTGTCGTAGATATTTCCTGACGTGGCGCAGGATCCCATTGCAATGACATATTTCGGCTCGGGCATCTGATCGTAAAGTTTCCGGATGACGGGGGCCATCCGCCGGCAGACGGTACCGGCCACGATCATCAGATCGGACTGGCGCGGTGTGGCCCGGAAAACACCGGCACCATAGCGGTCCATATCGTATCGTGACGAGACTGCGGCGATCATTTCGATCGCGCAGCAGGCCAGGCCGAACGTTATGGGCCACAGTGACCCCTTGCGAGCCCAGTTGACGGCTTTTTCCACTGTCGTGGTCACAACGTCGGGCGTGCCGTCCTTATCATGACGACCAATTTGGATCAGTCCCACTCCAAGGCTCCCTTGCGCCAAGCGTAGACATAGGCCACCAAAAACAATCCGATGAAGACCAGCATTTCAATCAGCCCGATTAACTCGATCTTGGTGAAGACCACTGCCCAGGGATACAGAAAGATGACCTCAATATCGAAAATAACGAAGAGCATCGCGAAGATGTAATACCGAACCGGGAAGGGCATCCGAGCATCCGAGAACGGTTCCGATCCACATTCATAGGTAGAGAGCTTCTCCGGTTCTGGATATTTCGGCTGGACCAGATAACTGAGGAGTAGTGTCGCCACGCCGAACACCAGCGCCACGAAAATAAACAGCAGAATTGGAAAGTACCTGGCCAGGTACTCAAGGAGTAACTCAAAACTGCTCATAGGGCTGACCTTTCAACACCTTGAGATGCAACGGGAGCGAAATTTTAGACCCTGGATTACGGGGATAGCAAGCGTCCAAAGGACCTACGGTATCGACCCGAAAGTCCTGGGCTCTGTTGCTTTGAGAGACGTCGCCGGAGCGAGTGAGAAGCCAGGGCGTCGACCAAGAAAGAACCTGTTACTCTTGGACATCTATAGCCCGGCTGGAGTGGCCTATTTATGAGGGGTTCTTAGCTCTGTTGGGCGGGGCGGGTGCCATGCGACTTGATGGCATACGCAGGTGGGAGGGCGGCACATGGTCAATGTGATCCCATTCAGGCTCCAGGGCCGACAAGGCCTTGGCTTTCTTGCGTCGGTGAATCTGGGTCTCTATGCGAGGGCGATCTTGGCGTTGTGCGTCGCGGGTCGGAGGCTGGTCAGGCAGCATGCTGTTCCCCATCTGTGAGAAATCATTCTCCGGCTCACCATAGCATCGGGTGCATTGGCGGGTCAATGAGGGCAAGGCCTCAATATTCTTGACAATCCAGGACTATTTGCTATGGTTGCTGACAGCACTACTTGCCTTATATGAAGGACAACCACCATGGCTAACTATTTAATGAAATGTGTCGTCTCTCTCATAGTCTGGACCATGGCCACGCCGCTCCTCCCTCTGGCCTGGGCAGCAGATGACCTCAATTTGATCCGATTCGGAGAACCGGCCTTGGCCTATTCATCCGGCTCCATCCAGCGATCGACTCCCCAAGATGGGTTCGTGAATGTGATTACTGGTGACAATCAGACCACCGGAGATCACATGATATTGGGAACCCGGGATGTCCTGTACCTCCGGCTGAAGAATTCCGGCGATGTCGCGCCTGGAGATCTTTTCACGATCTACAAACGAGCGCACAAAGTATTCCATCCCAACACTGGTGAATACCTGGGTCATTTGGTCAATCGGCTCGCTGTGGTTCAGGTGAGCCACATTGACAAAGACCTGACCACTGTTCAGATCATGCGGGCCTACGCAGCCGTATCGCCGGGTGACCCGGTGATGAAATTCGTGCCTCTGACTGACGAGGGAGCAGCGGTTGACCAGCCTTCCGCCGGCGATGTGGAGGGACGAGTTGTGGACTCCCAGTCCAACATGGGAATCATGAACCTTGTGGCGCAAAGGAATATCGTCTATCTGGACCGGGGACGGGAAGACGGGATCAGGCCTGGGGATCGAATGGACGTGATTCGGTCCGGAGGGAGCCTTCCTCAACGGGTTGTGGGCGAATTGAAAATCCTGTCCATCGAAGATCGAACTGCTACGGCGCTGATAACAAAATCGGTCTCCCGTATTCTCAAGGGCGATCGCTTCAGGGTGAAGGTTCCTGCTCCTGAGGCCATGCCGATTTCTCAATCACCCCAGCAGTCTCTGAATGTCTCCCCTTCGGTGGCTTCTTCTCCAAGCAAGTTACAGGTCCAAAATGTCGCCGGCGAAACCCGAATCAGCCTCAGTGATTTGATGAAGCAGCTTCGGTATGAATCGGGCGAAGCCACGATCAAGTCCGAGGGTTATCAAGCGCTCGATGAACTGATTGCGTATCTCAAGACCACTGCCGGCGATCGGTTGATTCGAGTCGAGGGCCATGCGGATAACATGGAAATCGGTCCCTCGCTCAAGTCGCTCTACCAGACGAACTGGGACTTGTCGAAAGCTCGGGCTGGGGGTGTCCTCCGCTACTTGACCGAGAAGGGCGGGATCGATTCGGCGAAGCTGTCGTCGGTCGGCTATGGCGATACGAAGCCGATGGCCAGCAATGCGACGGAAGTGGGTCGACAGAAGAACCGCCGTGTGGACATCGTGCTCTATTCGCCCGAGTCAACCAGGGAACAGTCTGAGCCGGAGGCGAAGCCGACTGAGACCGGCAATAACGAATACAGCTTGTCCCGTGTCAGTTCAGCGGAAAGCGGAGCTCCGACCTCCGCAACGGACACGACGGTCCCAGTGGCTCCAACAGGTTCGTCCAAGGTGGAGCCCTCATCTGCCCCTGCGGATACTACTCCGGCGAAGGTTCCGGCATCAGGTGGCCAGGGCAATTCAGATCAGAACCCCGCTGCTCCGGTCGCCCCTCCACAGTAAATTCATCGAGCATCGCGCGGAGGGTTGACGACTCAACGTCAACCCTCCCCAAGTCCCCTTCAGTTCGCTTCTGTTCACACTCTCGTTGTTCCCCCTTTTCCTGTGCTGCTACAATGTCGCATGATTGCGACGCAGGTAACCTCTCCACGCACAGAGCCAGGGGCCCTATTCGCAGATGTCATTGTCCCACGGCATCTGGCAGGCCCGTTCACCTACACCGTGCCATTGTCGCTCCGATCCACGCTGCGGATTGGACGTCGAGTGCTCGTGCCTTTCGGACGGTCGATCCTTCAAGGAGCTGTGATCGCCCTCTCCCATGTGCTCCCTCATGGTCTTGATCAAGCACGCCTCAAGGAGATTCGCTCGTTGCTCCCGGAGGGGGCTGCTACAGATGTGTCCTCGAACCTGTTCCAGCTCTCACGGCAGGTGGCCGAACAGTATGTCGCGCCATGGGGACAATGTCTCAGGTTGCTGCTGCCTCCGGTATCCAAGCCACGAGCGCAGGTCAACCATTATGAGCTGACGGAGCAAGGTCGGGTCGCACTCATGGCTCGGGAACCCTGCTCGGTGAAGGTGCGGGCACTTCTCACACGTCTTAGTGAGAAACCTTCAGGACTTCGCCGGTCGTTCCGCAGTCCTGGTCCGGGCAACTTGTGGCACGATCTCAAGTCTCGTGGATGGGTGGTGGAAGTCCAGGACCTGCCGTCGGCCTCGCCGGCGCCTCTCGTCCAACCATTTAGACAAGCGAACCAGGATGATTCCGGCATCACCCCACCGCTCATTCTTGACCCAGCAATGTCTTGGGCGGAATCACTGTTCGAGACGCTGAGAGGCCAAGGACCGTCTCGGCTTCTGGTGCAGGCTTCCTGGACCGATCGATTGAGGCTGTTGCAGCAGGCCGTTCGCCTGGTGCTCGATCGTAGACGGACCGTCCTCATCATCGTTGGCGAAGCAGAACGGGCGCAATGGGTTGCAGGCTTGATCCGTGATGACGAGACAGGCATCTCCCCGGTTTGTTTCCATAGCGGTCTTTCAGACCAGGTGAAAGCCGAGATCTGGGACCAGATTCATCGGCAGGTCGTTCGCGTGGTCGTGGGGACTCGGTCGGCCATCTTTCTCCCATTGACTGCAATCGGGGCGATTTGGGTCGAGGGAGAAGAAGATGCAGCGCTCAAAGAACCACAAGAACCACGCTACCATGCACGGGACGTGGCCTGGTTGAGGACGCAGGATGAACAGACAGCGCTGGTCCTGAGTTCGTCCCATCCCTCCCTTGAGACCAGAGCGGCGGTGGATCAACGTGGGATCGTTGTACGCAAGCTCATACCATCTGATGCGCGACCGAGCGTACAGGTCGTCGATTTACGCGATCATGGTTACGGCACGGTGCTGAGCCAGCCGCTCGTTCGGGCCATTGAGCACGCGATCGGTCGCCGGGCCGGCGTCCTGTTGTTTCTCAATCGGAAGGGCTATGCCGGCGCCCTCGTCTGTCGTGACTGCGGCCAGGTTCCCCGCTGTCCTGCCTGTCGCGTGGCGTTGAGGTACTCTCGGCAGGCGGGTCGTCTGCTCTGTTCCTATTGCGGGGACGTTACGGCCATCCCTGAGACCTGCGTCTCCTGTTCCGGCCCTCGCATGCAGTTGATCGGGGAAGGCACAGAGCGGGTGGAAGAGGATGCAAAAAGATTGTTTCCTCACGCGGAAGTGGTTCGGCTCGATGGAGATACCATGCGGCGGCCAGCGCAGGCCAAAGCCCTCTGGCGGAGGGTCGAGCATGGGACGTGGGATATCATTGTCGGGACACAACTGCTGCTGCGGCGCGGGCCTCTCCCGACGATGGGGCTGGTTGGGATTGTGCAGGCGGACGCAGGACTCAGCGTGCCGGATTTTCGATCCGCCGAACGTACCTATCATACGCTCCTCGATGCGGTCAGTCTCGCCGATCCGGCAGGGGTTGGCGGCCAGGTTATTGTGCAGACCTATCTGCCATCTCATCATGCCATTCAGGCTGTGGCTCAGAACGACGAATCCATCTTCTTATCAGAGGAGCTGTCCCATCGGACTGCCTTGGGGTATCCGCCTGCGGTTTATCTGATTGCACTTCTCGTATCGGGGACCAACGAGAAAATGGTTCGCGCCGCTGCCACGGACTGGGTGGCTCGGCTCACCGACTGCTCTTCACCGTCCGTGGCCGGACAGACGGCCACGGCAAAGGCCCCTTCGACGCCTCAATCGATTGGTCGGCCCGAGCGTCTCACTGTTCTGGGACCAGCCCCCTCTCCGGTGCCGAGATTCCGGGGACGGTATCGGTGGCAAATTCTCGTGAAATCGTCCGAACGGGAAGCGGGGCTCGAAACGGTGCGGATCACCGTCAAGGAAATGGAACGGACGTATCAGAGCCGAGCCATCAAATTCGATGTCGACGTCGATCCGATCGAGATGTGGTAGGTCTTATCTGGGTGTGCGGAGGCGTCATGCTTGCGGCGGAGGTGGATGGCTGTCAATTGCATCGGTTGATGAGGCGGCGATGGGCTGGCCGGCTCGTTTGAAGAGCCCATAGGAGAGAGTGATCCAAAAGACCGCCGAGAGAAGTCCCGTCACAACGGCTGAGAGGATCGTCCCCATTTGTTCGTCGGTCGGCTCTGTCGTGGTCGAGCGGACCTGGACCATCGTGACGATGGGCCACGCAAGACTTTCCGCGCCAAGCAACAGGGTGGCCCAGGCCCAGACCAGTCCAATCGTGCGCCCCTGCCAGATTAAAAACCCTGCGACGCCTCCTGCGACGAGAAAGACTCCCCAGGGTGAGAACGAGTCCCAGGCCAGCCAGGCACCCGCCGCCACGATGAGACTGCCAAGCAGTGCATTGATTTGGGGGCTCCACCACATGGTGACCATACAGGGTGTTGTTCTTCGTGGACTCTGTGCGGGCTAGTGTGAGTTCCGACGGCGTGGTTGTCAATGGAGGTGCCCGTCGGCGAGCTTGCCAGACCAAGGCTCATCGCAACTGCGAATCCGCGATTAAAGCAGAAGTGCTCATGAATGATGTGGGCTTGGACTGCTGCCTCGTCCAACAGCCTGAAAGAGCTGCACACGCTCCTCTCCGGTGAGCGGTTTCCACGCTCCTGGTACCAATCCGTCAAGCGTCACATGCATGATCCGAACACGATGCAGCGTGAGTACCCGATATCCCAAGACTTGGCACATACGCCGAATCTGTCGATTGCGTCCTTCGGTGAGGATGATGCGGAACCGTGCGGGACTGAGTCGTTCAACCCGGCATGGTTGGGTCGGGCGCTCGTGAATGACAACCCCTTGAGCCATGCGGTCGATGAACATCTGATCGAATGGATGATCGACAGTTACCTCGTATTCCCGTTCATGCCCGTGCTCAGTTCTTAGTATCTCGTTCACGATGTCCCCGTCGTTCGTGAGGAGGATGAGGCCGGACGAGTCCTTGTCGAGCCGGCCGATCGGAAAGATCCGCTCCGGATAGCCAATCTCCGCAATGATGTTACGAGGCACATGCGACTCACTGGTCGTCGTCACACCCACCGGCTTGTAATACTTGATATAGAGCGAGGTCGTCCCCCAGGGAATCACCTGTCCATCTCGCGCGATGACGTCGTCAGGACCGACCTGATCTCCCAAGCGGGCCACCCGTTGATTGATGGTCACGCGACTGGATTCGATCAGGCGATCGGCCTCTCGCCGAGAACACATGCCGTGGTGTGTAAAAAACTTATTGATGCGAAGCTTGTCGGTCACAGCGTGGGTATGCCGGTTCAGCAGCCTGCGGGAAAAATCAGTTTACACTTAATACACCGTTGGAATCTTACATGCCGGTGCCGAGTCAACAGAGTCTCAGGATGCTCAAAAAGGCCAGTCTTCTCACCCGCCCAACCCTGGCGCGCCGAGACGCGCCTTGTCCCAGGCAAGGCCGCAACTCCTCGCTGCCCCTCGTTTTACGTTTCACGCCTCACGTTTCACAGCTCCCGTGAGCGAAGCGAGAACGCCGCTGGCGGACTTTTTCAGCATCCTGTTAGTGGACGCGACGGCCCGCTTTAATCCGTCCCAGCATGCGGTAGATCAATCGGGCGATACAAAACTGGGGAGCGACAAACCCTTCGATCGGGGCCAACTCGCTGATATCCATCCCGAGAATACCCGGTCCATTGGCCAAGGCCGTCACAAGGTTCACCATGTCGTACCACCCCAAGCCGCCTGGCTCGGGGGTGCCGAGCGCGGGGACCAGCGAAGCGTCAAGCCCGTCACAATCGAAGGTCAGGTATACCGGCCCACGACAGGCCTTCACGACATCGGGAACCCAGCGGGAAGCCTTGCCTTCGTAAGGGCCTGACGGGTCAAGAATCTCGGCGGCAAAGAACGTGGCAATTCGATCGGTGCTCTTAATGCGATCGATTTCCTCGGGAGAAATGGAACGAATGCCGACTTGGACTAACGGCAACCCGTCGTCGACCACGCGGGCCATCACGCTGGCGTGGCTATACGGGTTCCCTTGATAGGCCTTCCGCAAATCG
>DASQFV010000046.1:0-11066 GCA_035632975.1 Nitrospiraceae bacterium | reverse complement strand
TGGTCGTCCTGTCCTGCTCAAGGTAACGAACAATGCCACTGCTGAGCATGGATTTCAGATGACCGATGCCCCGAACGCCGGTTCACCGTTTGTGATGAAAGCCGAAGTGGTGTTGAAGCCGGGCGAAACCAAGTATATCGGTATTCCGACCAGTGACATGTTCTATGCCACACAAGGGAATACGCTGATCTATCGCTGTCACCTGCATCCGGGGCATGTCGGTGGCAAGATTCTTATGCTCAAGTAATTGTTCTTGGCAGATGATTTTTTAGACAATGGACGATACGCCACAAATAACTAAATTCCTGACAGAGGGAGAAATTTACGAAGGGGCCGTTGTGAAAGTGACGTTAGAGACAGGAAGGCCCTGCTTCTCACGTAAGAAGCAGGGCCTTCATTGTTGAACAATGAACGATGATTAATTGCGCACGCCGCTCCACACTTTCGCCGGATCGATCGCCTTATCAGGATTGAGCGTTTTTGCCCTCTCGAGCAGGACTTCCGTCGTTTCCGGATACGCCGGGTCAGAAATGCAGCAATTATCAACCGGGCAGACGGCGGCGCACTGCGGTTCGTCGAAGTGTCCGACGCACTCGGTGCAGCGGGCGTGCGTAATCACATAAATACTATCGCCGACTCCCTGGCCATCGCCCACATGATTGCCCTTCGTTTCCGCGTCGCTGCGAGTTTCAAAAATCGCCTCGTTCGGACATTCGGGCAGGCAGGCTCCACAGGAGATACATTCATCGGTAATCAGCAGCGCCATGACCCTCGCCTCCTTCTTACTACGATAGAGACACACACGGTTGACAAGCTCACCCCGTCACGACCATGATGCGTGCCGCGACGCGAACGCCATTCTAGTCTGCCGCTCTTTTCCAAGTCAACAGAACGGCACTTGCTCAGAAGGCCTAGACTCCCTGCATTAATGGACCTTTGGGCCCAGGGAATCGTGACGAGCCGTGACAGGGAATGTCTATGGCCACCTTGCCGGTGAGCGATCGAGGGCAGAAGAAGAAGCGCATTATCACGCTCGTCCTCATGGCGATTTTCTTGATGAGCGCTTCGTTTTTTCTCATCGATCGAAAAGAGGAGACCATGATTATCGTCTCCTTCCCAAATGGCCGTGAACTCGAGACGGAAGTGGCGGATACACCGGAGAGACTGCTCGTTGGCCTTGCCTTTCGAGAGACGTTGCCAGCGAATAGTGGATTGCTTTATATCTTCGAATCGACCGGCCAGAACCACATCTGGACGAAGGAGTATCGGTTTCCGGTGGACCTAATGTGGATTGATGAAAGCCATCATATTGTGGCGCTCAAGGAAAATATCGCTCCCTGTCGGGAAGATGACTGCCCTAAGTATAGTTCTTCTCCCGAGGCGGTCCGCTACGCGATTCAAACAGGAGCGGGTTTCATCAAGCAGGAAGGGGTCACCATAGGGCTGGAGTTGAAATATACGCTTCGGATGTAACGCGCGCGGGAGACGTTGGTGAAAAGCATGAAGAGAGGAGTCGGTACAGCATGCTAGAGGGGTTTCAATCCGTCGCCCTGGTCGACGAGCTGCTGCCTGGGCAATCAAAACTCGTCATGGTGAACAATCGGGAGATTGCGCTCTTCAACATCGAAGGGACGTATTTTGCGATCCATAATCGTTGTCCCCATGAAGGCGGTCCATTGTGTGAAGGGCGTGTGAAGGGCTTTGTCGTGGCCTGTCCGTGGCACGATCTGGCATTCGATGTTCGAAACGGGCAAGGGACGGACGGCGGTGGATATTGTGTGGGGAGTTATGATGTGCAGGTGGAGGGAGCGGAGATTTTTGTCGGACCTCGGCGAAAACCATAGCATGATGAGGCGGAGAAGAAGCGGGTTGCCGCTAACATGACGATGAGTATGACAACAAGCCACGACCATGATGGTGCCACACACTCGGACGGGGCCAAGGTCATTGAGACGACCCTTGGGCATCCCATCCAGATTCATCTCTGGGAAGACAGGACGCGCGGGGAACTCTGGGTTCCGACCTATGATCCTACGGGGCTCGAGTTGCTGGCCGACGACTACCTTCGCATCGCCGGGAATAATGCGGTGGATAATGGGCAGCGGACTTTCGAGTTTAACGTGGTCAGGCCGGGCACCCACCGGGTGCTGTTTGAAAAACGCATGGGGTGGAAATTCACCGCCGAAGATCGGCGCGTCTTTGACGTGACGGCCTCTGATTCCTCGTCTCGGAGCAGTGCGTAATCGTGCCGAATGTAGCCTTCATCAATGGAGCGTTCGTGCCGCTGGCCGAGGCGAAAGTCTCAATCGAAGATCGAGGCTTTCAGTTTGGCGATGGTATCTACGAAGTGATCCGCACATACAAGGGGCGTCCATTCGCACTCGAGGCCCATCTGGCTCGACTGGATCGTAGCGCCACGGCTCTTGACCTGACGCAGCCCTATTCCCGTGCCGAGTGGACTCACCATGTCCTGGAAGGGATTAGTCGGGCTGCCTATCCTGAAGCCAAAATTTATGTTCAGATCACCAGGGGTGTCGCTCCCCGTGATCACGCCTACTCAGATGAACTGACGCCCACGGTCGTTATGACGGTTCGTGAGTTTCACCCGCTCGACAGGGCGGTACAAGCGGTTGGTGTGGAAGCGATAACGACCGAGGATATCCGATGGGGGCGCTGTGACATCAAGAGCGTGAATCTGTTGGCCAACGTTCTTGCGCGTCAGAAAGTTAAGCAGGCCCAGGTCTTCGAAACCATTTTGGTCAAAGCGGGATTGGTCACCGAAGGGGCAGTCAGCAATGTGATGGTGGTTCAGGGGGGAACGGTGGTGACGGCTCCCGAAGGGTCGTGCATACTGTCCGGGGTCACGAGGTCTGTTGTGTTGGATCTGGCTCTAAGCGAGGGCCTGCCGATTCAAGAACGCTTTGTCTCTCAGGCGGACCTCTATGAGGCGGACGAAGTTTTTCTCACAGGGACCACGGTCGAGGTCTTGGCCGTCGTCCGTGTAGATGGGAAAGTCATTGGAGATGGAATGCCTGGCCCGATCACCCAACGACTTGCCGCAGGCTTCACGAGTCGGGTCGGCTAGCCCCCTTGCTTTGGCATAGGGGGCGTGCTATGGTCCCCGATTGGAAGTGGGCTCAGGCCCACTTTTTTGTTTGATCTCTTGAATGGGCCATCCAAAAATACGGGGCGAGGGGCGTCGGTGAGGGAGTCCCGACCGGTCGTTGATCGCATCAGCGAGGTGGTATCGCCCATCCTCTGGGCATTGGGCTTAGAATTGGTCGACGTCGCGTGTGTGGGGCAAGGTGCGCGGTCAGTCATTCGCGTGTATATCGAGAAGGCGGGCGGCGTCACGGTAGAAGATTGTGGGCGTGCACACCTCGCGATCGGTCCAGCCTTGGATGTGGCTGATCCGTTTCCCCATGCCTATACGCTGGAAGTCTCCTCGCCTGGTCTGGATCGGGCCTTCAAACGGATTCAGGATTATCGCCGGGCATTGGGGAAGCCAGTGAGCGTGAAGCTCAGGCAGCCGATCGACGGACAGTGGCGTGTAGTCGGGCGGTTGACGGAAGTGAACGAACAGGGAGTCACGATCGTGGTGAACGATCCGCGTTCTGAGCGGGAGGTCATCCTTGAGTTCGACTCCATCGCTGAAGCGCGTCGCGTCGTCACGTTTTGAGGTCGTACCGGAGTCGATCACCGTGGTATGCGCATACTGCCGCATTGGAGTGTGGCTGCAGGGGCAGTCGCCGGAGAGTGAGCTATGAATCGAGAATTGATTTCAGTCATCGATGAACTTGGTCGGCAAAAGGGCATCGAGAAGAGCCGAGTGATCGGGGCGATCGAAGCAGCCCTTCAAATGGCTGCCAAGAAGCGTTTCGGGCAGGCTGAGAATATTCAAGTCGAGATCGACTCCAAGACCGGTGAGATCTCCGTCGTGTCGAAGAAGATCATCGTCGATGCGGTCACCAATCCAAAAACCGAAGTCTCTCTTCAGGAAGCTCGCCAGTTCGACAGCGAGGCAGAGGTCGGCGACGAGATCGGGTCGCTCATCGAGATGAGCGATTTAGGACGGATCGCCGCGCAAACCGCCAAGCAAGTCATCTTCCAGAAGGTCCGGGAGGCTGAATGGGAGGCGGTTCAAAAAGAGTACTCCACGCGGCAAGGAGATCTGGTCAACGGTATCATTCTCGGAGTGGAGCGCAGGAATTACCTGGTGGATCTGGGTAAGACCGAGGCGGTATTGCCGATTCAGGAGCAGATTCCGCGGGAAACCTATCGCTGCGGTGATCGGGTGAAGGCTATGCTCTTGGAAGTGCGCCGGACTCCGAAGGATGTCCAGGTCATCTTGACGCGGAGCCATCCGCAGTTTGTGTCGAAACTCTTCGAGTTGGAAGTGCCTGAGGTGCTCGAAAAAATCGTTGAGATCAAATCCATCGTGCGGGAGCCTGGGGATCGGACCAAGATCGCCGTGACCTCTCGCGAGAAGGCGGTCGATCCGGTCGGGGCCTGTGTGGGGATCAAGGGATCGCGGGTTCAAGCGGTTGTCCGCGAACTGCGCGGAGAGAAAATCGACATCATTACCTGGACCTCCGACCCGCGCGTCTTCATCGCCGAGGCTTTGAATCCTGCGAGCATTGAGAAGGTCGGCGTCGATGAGGAAAAGAAGTCGGCGTTGGTCGTCGTTGCAGATTCCCAGCTGTCGTTAGCGATCGGAAAGAACGGGCAGAACGTGCGGTTGGCCGCCCGTCTGACCGGCTGGAAGATCGATATCATCAGTGCGACGGAATACGAAAAGGAAAAGGCCGAACGGGATAAAGAAATCAAGGCGGCGTTGGCGGAGGAAACCGAAGCGCTGCATCAGCAAGAAGAAGCCCGCGAGCAGGAATTAAAAGCCCGGGCAGAATCGGAGTCGGATGCCGGATAACCCGGATAAAGATAAAGAGGAGTAGGTGTCAAACTCTCATGCGCGTGTATGCATTGGCCAAGCAACTCGGGATGGAAAACCGTGATCTCATCCCGGAATTGAAGCGGATGGGGATCACCGTCGCGTCGCACAGTAGCGCGTTGGATGACGACGTGGTGCAGAAGGTCTTGGAGAAGCTCGGCCCGAAACTCAAGGCTCACGGGAAAGCGACGGGCCGGGCGGCAGAGGCCGATGCAGGTCGGGGCGAGCGGAGTAAGGTCGGTATGGCGTCCGACCACGCAGCGGGCGCCAGGGCCTGGTCGGCCCAGGCAGCTCCAGCGGCGGAGGAGTCTTCCAAGTCCGACAAGCGCCGCATTCTGATCAAGCGCAAGAGAGCCGATGACGTTTCAGCGGAAGCGTCCCTGCCCACAGTTGAATCAGCAGGCATAAGCGGAGCGCTCACCGATACCCTCGCGATCAGCCCGCCGGCGGTGGCGCATTCGCACGCTGAGGCCCCAGCCGTTGCGCATGTTGACCTGACGGCGACGCCCGACCAGCCGCATTCTATGGGAGCCACGACCGCTCCGGCTCCCACGACTGCCGTCAAGCTCACCGTCGTGCCAGGCATTGATGTGATCACAGGGAAAAAGAAAATCCTCTCGCTTGAAGAGATGCAAGCCGATGGTCTGAAAGAGAAGGGGAAGAAAGCTCGTAAGCCGGGCCGTACGCGGGAAGAAGAAGAGCTTCGGCTTCGTGAGGATGCGGCGCGCTGGCAGGATCTTCGTGCCATTCCAGTGCAGCAGCGCCGCGACGACCGCAGCAAGCACGTGCATCACAGCACGCCGGGAGAAGTGACCAAGCCACGGAGGAAGAGCTTCAAGCTTGCGCCCGGCATGACGGTGAAGGAATTTGCTGAGCTGATCGGACAGCGCCCGGCCGACATCATGCGCAAGCTGATGGATATGGGCCAGATGCTCACGTTCAATCAGACAATGAACGTTGACGCAGCCGTGATTATTGCGGAGGAGAGCGGGGTCAAGATCGATGTGTCGATGGAGAAGGCCGGAGAAGAATTGCTGGATTCCGTCGTGCAGACGGAGGACGGGGTCCAGCTTGAGCCGCGGCCACCGGTCGTGACGATCATGGGCCATGTCGATCACGGCAAGACCTCGCTGCTTGATGCCATCAGGCAAACGAAGGTGGCAGAAGGCGAGGCCGGTGGGATTACGCAGCATATCGGCGCGTACACGGTTGCGGTACGCGGGAAACAAGTGACATTCCTGGACACACCGGGCCACGAAGCCTTCACCGCCATGCGTGGTCGTGGCGCCAAGATCACCGATATCGTCATCCTGGTCGTGGCAGCAGATGATGGTGTGATGCCTCAAACGATCGAAGCGATTAATCACGCCAAAGCCGCGTCCGTTCCGATTATTGTGGCAATCAACAAGATCGACAAGCCCGGGGCCAATTCTGATCGTGTTAAGAACGCCTTGTCTGAACATGGACTCATCTCCGAGTCCTGGGGCGGTGACACGATCATGGTTGAAGTCTCTGCCAAAGAGAAGACCGGCCTGGACATCTTGCTGGAGATGATTCTCCTGCAATCCGAAGTGCTGGAGCTGAAGGCCGACCCGTATCGGTTGGCTAAGGGCGTTGTGGTGGAAGCCAGGCTGGAGCGAGGGCGTGGCCCGGTGGCGACGGTGCTAGTTCAGAGCGGGACGCTTCGCGTCGGCGATGTGTTTGTCGTCGGGGTTGTGAGCGGGAAAGTTCGCGCGCTGATTACCCATACGGGAGCAAAAGTGCAAGAGGCCGGTCCTTCTATTCCAGTAGAAGTGGCTGGGCTCCCGGGTGTGCCGTCTGCCGGTGATGTATTTCAGGTCGTCAAAGACGAGCGGGTCGCGCGAGAGATTGCGGAAGATCGCGCTCGAAAGCAGCGAACGGCTGATTTGTCTGGGTCAGCGAAGGTCACGCTCGACGACTTGTTTGCCAGGATTAAGGAAGGGTCGGTCAAGGAGCTGGCACTGGTCATCAAGTCTGACGTCCAGGGGTCGGCTGAAGCACTGTCGTCCGGCGTTGAAAAACTTGAGACCGCCGCGGTCAAGCTGCGCGTCATTCACAGCGGCGTCGGTGGGATCACGGAATCCGACGTGTTGCTGGCTGCCGCGTCGAACGCCATTATTATCGGGTTCAATGTCAGGCCGGAACCGAAGGCGTCCGCCCTGGCTGAACAGCAAGGTGTCGACGTTCGCCTGTACACCATTATTTACGACGCGATGGCCGAAATTAAGGCCGCGATGGAAGGGCTGCTCGAACCGACGCTCAAGGAGCGGACGTTGGGACGGGCCGAGGTGCGACAGGTCTTTACGGTGTCCAAGGCCGGCGTCATTGCGGGGGCCTATGTGGTGGACGGCACGATCACCCGTGCGGCTGTCGGAGCACGAGTGATTCGGGACAACGTGGTGGTCTATGAAGGAAGGCTTGGGTCGTTGCGTCGCTTCAAGGATGACGTCCGTGAAGTGCAGCAGGGCTATGAATGCGGAATCAGCGTCGAGAATTTCAACGATGTCAAGGCCGGGGACATCATCGAAGCCTATGCGATCGATAAGATTGCCGCAAAGCTCTGAGGCGTGAGTCTGGCCTGTGGGTATCATCGTCGGACTTTGTACGGTCGAGCTGTTCATCCCCGGGAGTCAGTCGCTGAAGGACAAGCGGCAGGTGCTGTTGAGTCTCAAAGATCGATTGCGGGGGAAGTTCAATCTCTCCGTTGCCGAGGTCGATGGACAGGATTTGTGGCAGAAGGCCGTATTGGGGATCGCCTGCGTGGCCAACGAAGGACGATACGTCAACCAAGTGTGTGACCAGGCGCTGAACCTGATTCGGAACGTCCCCGCGGTGGAAATCGTCCAGTCCCGAGTGGAATTGTTGTGACGGCGGCATGCGGGCGGACTTTTTCAGCATCCTGCTAGGTGGAGTGTGAGGTGGCCAAGACAGGATATCATCGGGCCGATCGTGTGGCCGATCAAATCCGCATGGAAGTGGCCGATATCCTCATGCGGAAGATCAAAGACCCGCGCGTACAGTCCGTGACCGTGACTGACGTGAAATTGACCAGCGATCTGCGGATTGCGCGCGTGTTCGTGACGGCCATGGGCACGGAAGAAGAAGAGCGGAATGTGTTCGCCGGGCTGGCTCAGGCCAGCGGGTTTGTGCGCGGTGAACTGGGCCGCCGGCTCTCGCTCCGATATCTGCCGGAGATCGCCTTTGCCAAGGATGTCAGCGGGCCGAGAGGCGATCGCGTGTTGAAATTATTGGACGATCTCCACGTCAAAACGGAAGCCGAGGGCGGGTTGTCCGAAGAGAAGACGAGTTCGTAGCATCGGGGACGTGATGATGGATCTCGCACGGAGTTGCGCCGCCGTCGACGGCGTGCTGACAATGAAGAAAGAATCTGGGTGGACCTCCCACGACGTCGTGGCGAAGATTCGGCATCTTCTCGGCGGAGTCAAGGTCGGTCATGCCGGTACGCTCGATCCTGCCGCAACGGGAGTCTTGCCTGTGCTGATCGGGCGGGGAACCCGCATTGCTGAATATCTTGTTGAGTGGGATAAAGAATATCGTGCCGTCCTTCGCCTCGGCGAAACCACCGATACGCAGGATGCGACGGGAACGGTCGTGGCGCGCCACCCGACGGACGTCGTGACGCCGGAGGCGATTCATGAGGTGGTCGGTCGATTCCGCGGGCCGATTGAGCAAGTTCCCCCGATGTATTCGGCGGTGAAAATTGGAGGCGTTCCTCTGTATAAGTCCGCTCGGGCGGGCAAAGCGATTGCGCGGGACGCGCGAATGATCGTCATCCATATCCTTGAGGTGGAGGCGATTCAGGAGCGCGATGTGACATTGCGCATCGTCTGTTCGAAGGGGACCTATGTGCGGACGCTCTGTGCCGACATTGGAGGAGCTTTGGGTGTCGGCGGCCACATGTTGGCGTTGGAGCGAAGGCGAGTGGGTCCCTTGACGATCGATCAAGCGCTGACGGTCGATGAGGTGGTCACTCGTCATGCCCTCGGTCGGTTGGGAGACGATCTGTTGTCGCTGGATCGTGCGTTGGCCCAACTCGAGATTGTGGTAGTGGATGAACAGACCGCCGGCCGCGTGCGACACGGGGCTCCGGTGCCTGCGGCCCAGATCCTTCGTTGGGAGCGGGCAGCCGATGGCGAGCGCGGGTCACACAAGCAGGTCCGTATCCACGATATCGACGGACGCCTGGTGGCGATTGGGAAGTGTCCAGACAATTTGAGAGATGCGCTCAAGGTTGAGAAGGTGTTGGTCGATCAGGCCGTATGAGACTTCGTTGCGAATGAAGGAAGGGAACAGGAGGGAAGGAAGGAGCCCATGGCTTTACTCAAGGAAACAAAAACCGAGTTGATCAAGCAGTACCGGCAGCATGAGACGGATTCCGGATCGCCGGAGGTCCAGGTCGCGGTGTTGACCAACCGCATCACGTACTTGACGGAACATTTCAAGCTCCACAAGAAAGATCATCACTCACGGCGTGGCCTGCTTCTCTTGGTCGGGCGACGGCGGCGTTTGCTCGACTATCTTCGTGGCGTCAGCGATGCACGCTATCGTGCGGTGATCGAGCGATTAGGCATCAGAAAGTAGTATCCCGTCTCGCGGTCGCGCAGGAGGCGCAACAGCGGGCAGTAGTCGCACAGGTGAACACTGAGATGCGCTCGTGTCCATGAGCGCATCTCTGTGGGCATCTGTGGGGCCTAACCAGAGGAGACCCAGATGGTACACACAGTTGAAATAGAGGTTGCGGGGCGCACCCTGCGGCTCGAGACCGGTCGTGTGGCACGACAAGCAGACGGCTCGATTTGGGCCTCGTACGGCGACACCGTCGTGCTGGCGACAGCCGTCGCGTCACAGGTCGCCAAGGCGGGCATCGATTTTCTTCCCCTCACGGTCGATTATCAGGAAAAATCCTTCGCGGCCGGGAAGATTCCCGGCGGGTATTTCAAGCGGGAAGCGCGTCCATCGGAAAAAGCTGTGCTGACCAGCCGGCAGATCGACCGGGGGCTTCGTCCGCTCTTTCCTGAGGGCTATTACTTCGAGACCCAGGTCATCGCCTCAGTCCTCTCGGCCGATCAGACGGGCTCGTCCGACATCCTTGCCATTATCGCCTCCTCTGCTGCCCTGACCATCTCGAACATTCCGTTCGACAATCCCATCTCAGGCGTGAGGATCGGTCGGTTGGATGGCAAGTTGGTCGTCAACCCGGACCTTGAGACGGTGGCAAAGAGCGAACTGCAACTCGTTGTGGCGGGGACGGCTGATGCGGTCATGATGGTCGAAGCAGGGGCGAACGAACTGTCCGAAGCCATCATGCTTGAGGCGATCGAACTCGCCCATGCCGAGATCAAGAAGATTGTGGCCAAGATTCGTGAACTGCAAGCCGTTGCCGGCAAGCCCAAGCGGAAGGTGGCGAAGGAGCAGATCGACTCCGCGCTCGCCGCTCAAGTGAAGTCCCTGGTGGCGCAAGGGATCCGCGAGGCCATCATGATTCCAAACAAAGCGGCCAGGCAGGAGCGGTTGGATGAGGTCAAGGACGGCGCCGTTCAAAAACTCAAGAGCGCGGACGATCCGAATCGGGAGCGGCACGTCAAGTTGGTGTTCCATGAGCTGGAATATTCGGAAGTTCGGAACATGATCCTGGAGAAAGGGTCGCGGGCGGATGGACGTGGCCCGGCTGATATTCGTCCGATCACCTGCCAAGTCAGCGCGCTGCCACGGACACACGGCTCCGCGATTTTCACCAGGGGCGAGACCCAAAGTTTGGCCGTGGTCACGTTGGGGACCACGGACGACGAACAGCGGATCGATGCGTTGGAAGGGGAGTACATGAGGACGTTCATGCTCCATTACAATTTCCCGCCGTTCAGCGTCGGCGAGGCGCGGCCGCTTCGCTCACCGGGACGCCGGGAAGTCGGCCATGGTGCATTGGCGGAACGGGCGTTGGCCCCGGTGGTTCCCAGCAAGGAAGCCTTCCCCTATACGCTCCGCATCGTGTCCGACATCCTCGAATCCAACGGATCCTCTTCGATGGCGACCGTCTGTGGTGGGAGCCTTGCCATGATGGACGCCGGCGTGCCGATCA
>DASQFV010000045.1:0-8872 GCA_035632975.1 Nitrospiraceae bacterium | reverse complement strand
AGGGCGAAGTGTTGCGCGTCGAAGGCGATAACTATTTCGTCAAGGAGCAGGACGGTAAGGAAGTGCGCATGCATATCGACAAAACCACCGAGATAATCGGAAGCGTTAAGCAGGGCGATCGTATTGAGGCGAAGGTGAACGATGAGAATCACGCGCTATCGATTCGCTCGGCGCGAGGAACTGATGCTGGTAACGGAAGTGAAGGCGGCCGCGATTCGCTCCACGAAACTGATGCTGAGCACGGGAAATGACGCCAGCCGTACGACTGACTCCCCTTTCGAATTGGGCAAGAGGGACTCAGAGGACGGGTCCAACCATTTCCTGTGTAATGATCGTGAATGTATGAAGGAGGCCCACCATGGCGGAAAAAACATGCGCGAATCCGCGTTGTACATGTCCGGCAGAACCGGGGAAGGAATTTTGTTCGGCTAATTGCCGAGAGGCAAAAACAGGCGCTCCCTGTTTCTGTGCCCATAAGGGGTGCGGAGGTACGCGTTAGTAGGTCGAGCCCTTACAGGTGAGAAGATGAGTATGTCGTGGTCCGTAGAGTGCAGGTTTATCCGAGAGGAGGACCGCATGGATGAAAACGCTAAACATCGACAGGAGATTTACCGAAGCTGATCAGTCGCTGCGGGCGTCAACGTCGAGGGTCGCCGGCTGGACTTTCTCCGTTTCTCCATGTCCTGATCGATCACCCTCAAGGCATCCAACTGGGACTCTAGATCCGCAATGCGCTTCTCTCGCTCTCTGATTTGTCGCTGAAGGGACTGGACGACACTTGAGTTGACAGGAGCCGGATCACTGTTCTTGTTCACTGAGGTGACAGGCGGGGTTCCGCAGGCGCTAAGGGTGATGGCCAATAACAGACTACCTCCCAAGCTGCTCCAGGCCCTTCTCCGCATCACGCTCATGGTCTAGGTGTGTCACTAGACGCCACATCCCGCAAGAACTTTCCTAATTCTGACCGGTCCCAGGAGAGGCGCGATGGATTTGTGGCAAGGCGGTTCTGAATCTAACTCGATACACTCCGTCTCATTCCCCCACCCTCCTCAAGCCTCAGAATCACCTTTATCCATGGGAGATATCACATGCCATCACTCTGCATCACTCTCCGTCTCACTCGGCTCCGACTCGACTTCGGATCCGAGGGTTGGGGGTTCAAGTGCCTCCTGGCGCACCACTCTATCCGCTCAAGCCTCAGGATGGAATCATTGAATTATCAGTAGCTTATAACTGATCTGTCCGGCCCTTTCGAGAGGGTCGTCCCCCCACTTAAGCTGCATAGATTCATCGTGTCTCCGGCAGTACCCTTGCACCAAGCTGCAGGATCCCTGGGGTGTCTGAATGGTGCTATGCTATAGCCATCGAGTCAGACTTTCTAGGGGGAGTTTTCTGAGGCGTAGACAGGGCAGGCCTAGACAAGGCATTGCCCCTGTTGTGGACGTTGGTTGACGAAGCAGGGTCCCACGGCACCCTGGGTCTGTTCTTGCGGATGGCTGAGTGGATAAGAGCACAGTCACCATGAGGAGGGGCTTATCATGAATCATGTAGTCCTCCATGATGTCCGGGCTGGTTTTTTTCTGATGGTGAGCTTGGCCATGTTGGCCTTCATTTGTGCTGTGGCTGCGTTAAGTACCGTGATGCGTCCGGCTCGGTGGGCTGATCGCAAGACGGCCCAATTCTAAACTGTTTTCTCTCTGGTCCACTCTTTCGCGGTTGGTAACAGAGGCCCCGCTTCACCGCCTACCGCGTCTATCCCCAAGAGCCATTTCCAACAGCCTGACTATTCAAGCAAAATGGCTACGGCCGCGGGTGAGCCTCATCTTTTCATTCAGGTGCTATATTTGATCTACACAAGCGAAATTTTATTTCAAGGATGGGGGAACAATCATGATCGGAAGTTCAATGAAAATAGGTGTCGTGGCAGCGATGGGGCTTGTCCTGTTGGTCGGTCAGGGCTGTAGCATGAAATGGCTGCAGTCCGATGGCGAGACGGGAGCAGGGTCTGCGCAAAAAGGTGGTTCAGGGGGAGGGCTAAGTGGTTTTTCTAAGAATCCCTCAGAAGAGCGTTTGGGGAAGGGCGGCGACATCGCATCGCTTTCCTCCTCTGGGATGAGCGCCCGTCGGCGTGCGGAAATAACCAAAGAGGAAAAAGCGGCCATCGAAGCCGGCTTGCAGGACGTGTTCTTTGGATATGATCAGTGGAGCCTTTCAGATGCCGGAATGGAGGCATTGAACCTCGACGCACAGTGGCTGAAGGATCATCCTGGAGCAGTAATGAAGGTCGAGGGGCATTGCGACGAACGGGGCACGGCCGACTACAACATCGTGTTGGGGGAGAAGCGAGCCAAGTCGGCGCGCAGCTATTTGATTGAGTCGGGTGTGGGCCCCCAGCAGGTGGCGATTGTGTCGTACGGCAAGGCGCGTCCTTTCTGCACGGACCCTGCTGAATCCTGCTATCAGCAGAATCGTCGTGGGCACGTACTGTTGAATGTGAAGAAGTAACCTAACGACTCACGGCCTCCTAGGAACCCCGGCGCCTCTTAATACGAGCCCGGGGTTCATTGTTTAATTGGGATGAAGCAGCATGGCCCTCGCAAAGAATCAGCGGGATTCAAGTATGAGGCATCCTCAGCCTCGCATGATCGAAGAGGAGCCTCCTATGGAAAAGCGCCAACAGCCACGTTTTACATCACAGTTCAGAAGCACCTTTTCAGGCGGGCAACGAGAAGGCCAAGGTCGGACGCTGGACCTCTCTACCGGAGGCTGTAAGATCGAAACGGATTTAACGGTTGTCGCGGGGGAGTCGTTCGAGTGCCGCATCTATGTTCCTGGGCTCGACTGGCCTTTGCGGATCGACGAAGCCCAAGTGCGGTGGGTCAAGGCCGGAGCATTTGGGATCCAGTTCACGAAGATTCAGTCCGATGAGGAAGAAAAACTCAAGCGGGTCATTGCCAGCCTCAACGAAGATCTTCAGGCGTAGCCTTTCTCACTCCCCTTTTCCCCCTTTGATACAGACGGGTTGGACGCCCCGCCTAGCTCTGAGACGTTAGGAGTCCTGCGTTCGTTCGCGGAACTGTTCGCGGCTTCAGGGCGCCCTATGGTATAAGGCAACGGTAGGATCTGAAAGAAAGTGGAGCCTTCCACGCCTCATTTTCAGAGCACGTAATCAGAGATCTGCACGATGGAACAAACTGCATCTCCAGCGCAGACTGGATCCGGCATTGCAACTGTAGCCGGCGGGTGCTTTTGGTGCCTCGAAGCGGTCTATGACCAGATGAAGGGTGTGGTAGCGGTCGAGTCCGGCTATATTGGTGGTCAGGTAGATCATCCGACGTATGAAGCCGTGTGTAGCGGTAGGACAGGGCACGCAGAAGCGGTCCGTATCACGTTCGATCCCACCGTCGTCAGCTATCGCGAGTTGCTTGAAGTGTTGTTTGTCATTCACGATCCTACGACTCTCAATCGGCAGGGGCACGATGTCGGGACTCAATACCGGTCGGCAGTTTTCTACCATGCACCTGAGCAGAAGCAGATTGCCGAGGAGGTGATCGCAGCCGTGACGGAAGAGAAGCTCTATGCCAATCCGATCGTGACGGAAATCACTCCTGCCGGGACATGGTACGAAGCTGAGCCCTATCACCAGGAATATTTTGCGCGGAATCCCTTCCAAGGATACTGTACGGCCGTTGTCGGGCCGAAAGTAGTCAAGTTTCGCAAGCAATTTGCTTCGAAGTTGAAGACGTAGCCTCGCGCTGTTTCGGTAGAGCTGTGAGGCTCATGAGAGTGGGGCAGGGTCTTGATCCAACCAGGCGTCTTCCTCTCCCTCCGCCTGGTCGGATGCGCGCAGACCCACGAAGTCGAACAGCTGTCGATCCAGGAGAAGCGGCGGCGCCACGTTCGACAGGGCGGCAAATATACTGTTAGTACAGCCAGGCGACCGTTGTTCCCATCCGCGCAAGAACTCCTTCACCTGTTTCCGCTTGAGATCTTCTTGTGAGCCACAGAGATCGCAGGGAATAATGGGAAATGCACGCAGTTCCGCATACCGAGCGAGATCGCTCTCCTGCACAGCGGACAGCGGGCGAATGACCACATGTCGGCCATCTTTCGAGCGCAGCTTCGGCGGCATCGTCTTGAGCTTGCCGGTATAGAACAAGTTCAGGAACAGGGTTTCAACAATGTCATCCCGGTGGTGACCCAATGCGATCTTGGTCGCGCCCAATTCCGTGGCGACGCGATAGAGGATGCCACGACGGAGTCGGGAGCAGAGCGAACAGGTGGTCTGCCCTTCAGGGATGAGTCGCTTGACGATTGAGTAGGTGTCTCGTTCCTCGATACGGAATGGCACTCCAATATGTGAGAGATAGTCGGGAAGTACATGGGCAGGAAACCCGGGCTGTTTTTGATCCAAGTTCACCGCGATAAGGTCGAAGCGAATCGGAGCACGCCGTTGCAAGACCAGCAATAAGTCGAGCATAGCGTAGCTGTCTTTCCCGCCTGATAGGCAGACCATGATCTTGTCGTCATCTTTGATGAGACCATACTCGCCAATGCTTTCCCCGACGAGACGAAGCAGCTTGGTTTGCAGTTGTTCCGTGGCTTCATCCAGTCTTAGGTATGGGCGTGAGGGGCTTGCCGAATGCGACATGGGTTGGCATTCTACGCGGTCAGCCGCGTGGCTGTCGATCTTCAGCCGGGGGGACCATGGGGAAGGATGAGCACCGCTCCGTCGGGAAACTTCAGTCAGTCCTGTTCGTGTGCACGGGGAACATTTTTCGGAGTGTGACGGCGGAATACGCACTCAAGGCCAGACTCGGCGCCGGCACGTCCTGCGTCGTCAGTTCGGCCGGGATCGACGCCAAGCCACAGTCGGTGCATGACTGGGTCCAGACCCGATTGCGCGAGAAGGGAGCTGATCCCACCACACACGTCCAACGACAACTCACCAGGGAGTTAGTTGAGGCTGCCGACCTTGTCATTGCAATGGGGCTAAACCACCAAGTCTTCGTTCGGGAACAATTTGGATGTGACGTGCCCCTGTTCAATCAGGCCTGTCTCGGTCGCGATCAGCCGATTCTTGATCTGCATGAAGTGATGCCGGATTGGGAGACCGACCCTGAGCGGGCCCGCGCCTACGTGTGGTCGGTGATCGATGTCATTTGGACCACGGCACCAGCCCTTCTTCCTCGGCTCCGCTAACCAGGCTTTGCGGCACATACTGCCTGTGCCGGTTCATTCTTGGACTCGATTGGACATTTTTTCTCCACTTATTGGCCGCAGTCAACGGAAAGGCCTCTTAATTTGGGGTAATGTTGAGGCGCATGCTATATTTTCCACAGCATCTCTTGCAGGTTGACTCGCGGAACTTAGTATCGATGCAACCATCACGGACACAGGAAGTGCCAGCGTCTAACAGCCATGATCACGAGCCTGAATGGGTCTCGTGGTCCAACGACAATCTCCTGAACCTCCCCATGAGCCAACTCGGAGTCACACTCGACAGGGCATTCCTGTCAGAACGGATCCAGCAACTCTACGCCGAACTTGAAGCCAGACAGCTCATATTCCGTCCCCACTGTTGGTTGTCCAATGAATGGTTTACGCCCGATGGGGTGCCGGGGATTGCCGTGCCGTTTTATCTGGCCCATCCGCGACTCGCGAAACTTGAAATGGAACAGATGCTCGAGGTCGAGGGCGGGACACCAGATTGGTGCATGCGAATTTTGAGGCATGAGGCCGGCCACGCCATTGAAAATGCCTATCGCCTCCGCCGCCTCCGCAGTCGGCAACACGTCTTCGGGCGTTCGTCCGATCCCTATCCCAAATATTACAGCCCCCGGCCCTATAGTCGAAGCTTTGTGCGGCATCTCGATGTGTGGTATGCGCAAAGCCATCCGGATGAAGACTTTGCAGAGACCTTCGCGGTCTGGCTCACGCCCGATTCGACATGGGCCGACCGCTACAAGGGATGGCCGGTGCTTAAGAAGCTGCAATATGTCGATGGGCTGATGAAGGGGCTGGTTGATGTTCCGCCCAAGGTGGTCACGAGTGAGGAGATCGATCCGCTGTCCGAACTGAAGAAGACCCTGCGCGAGCACTATGAGCGAAAGCGCAAGCACTATGGGACCGAGCGTCCGTCATTGTACGATCCGGACCTGAAGCGACTGTTTTCCGACGCCCCTGCCCATGCGGATAAACTGAGTGCCGCCACCTTCTTGAACCGCTTTCGAAAAGAGGTGCGCCGCAAAGTTGCCGCCTGGACCGGCGAATATCAATATACGATCGATCAGGTCCTCGAGGACATGATTCAACGCTGCCGGCAGCTCCATCTACGACTGCCGATCGCGGAAGAGCCGGCGAAGTTGGATTTCACGATTTTGCTGACCGTCCACACGATGAACTACTTGCGCAGCGGGCGGCATAAGGTGGCGCTATGAAACGGTTCCGAATTCTCGTCTTGATGCACGAAGATCTGGTTCCTCCAGATCCCCTCAACGGGCAGGACGTAACAGGAGCCGAGTGGAAGACGGAATATGATGTGGTCTCCACGCTCCGCAAGCTCGGGCATGACGTCAAACCGCTGGGGGTCAAGAGCGATCTCGGGGTGCTTCGATCGGCCATAGAAGACTGGAAGCCGCACATCGCCTTCAATCTGCTCGAAGAGTTCGATGGGGTGGCGGTATACGACCAGAACGTCGTGTCGTATCTTGAACTGCTGCACGTGCCCTATACCGGCTGTAACCCTCGTGGGTTGATGCTGGCGCGCGACAAAGTCCTCTCCAAGAAACTATTCTCGTTCCATCGAATCCCCTTCCCGGATTTCATGGTGGTGCCGCAGGGGCGGACGGTCAAGCGGCCCAAGTGGCTGTCATTTCCTTTAATTGTCAAATCGGTGACCGAAGAGGCGTCGCTCGGAATCTCTCAGGCGTCCATTGTCCAGGATGACGACAAACTCAAGGAGCGAGTCGAATTCATCCATGCGAGCGTAGGGACCGGCGCCCTCATCGAGCAGTACATCGAAGGGCGCGAACTGTACGTCGGGGTGATGGGCAATGGGCATGTCCACGTCTTGCCGGTGTGGGAGTTGATCATGGACAAGCTTCCAGATGACGCCCGCCGGATTGCGACCGAACGAGTCAAGTGGAGTCGCACGTATCAAGTCAAGTATGGGATTCGGTCAGGTGAAGCCAGGAATCTCCCTGAAGGGAAAGCCGAGGAGATTCAACATCTCGCGAAGCGTGTCTATCGCGCACTCGGCCTGAGCGGCTATGCACGCATCGACGTGAGAATGGACGCGGAGGGGAGCGTGTACGTACTGGAAGCCAATCCAAATCCACAAATCGCGCACGACGAAGATTTTTCGGATTCGGCAGAGAAAGCCGGCTATACCTATAAAGATCTGTTGCAAGAACTGCTGAACATCGGGCTTCGCTGGCGGCCGGGCAAAGCGGCGTAGCTGCCACTTCATGCCACCTATTCGGATACTTCATTCGCATGTCAGCGTGCCGCGCCCTCGCAGGGCCCCGCCAAAGTGCCTGCACCGATTTTCGTCCTAACTAGGGGCCGAAGCGGAAACCAAACAGCAAGGCTACACTTGTGCTGTCTTTCTCTGAGAGCGATGGAGCGAGGTTGATGTCGTGGAGATTGACGATCAAAGTCGAAGACAAGGCGATATTGTGGGCAGCCTGGTACTCCAGTGAGACACCAATAGGGATGTACCAGCTCGTGTCGCTGTTGTCGATGCTCCCAGGGCCGGTCCCGCGTTCCAGGTCTGCGTGGATGAATCCGATTCCCATGAGGGGCACCACGTTGATGCCGTTATTGAGACGAAAGTGATAACGGCCGACCCCTGCGAAGGAGATCTGGAAGAGATCGCCCATCGGACTAATCTGCATCATCGGTCCGATAGAGAAGTTTCGATCGATGTAGTAGTCACCACTGAATGCCAGGGTGAACACCGTGCCATTGACCGTTCCGGATGTGAGGCCCAGGTCGCTTCCGAATCCCCAACGATGTTCGTCAGAACGGGCGTGAGGTGCCCCCACGACGGTTGCCGCGGCCAAGATAGCCAACAAAACGGCGGCACAGGTCCATGGTGAGAATGTGGTGGCGATCTGCCGAATCATGCCGGCGGACTCTAGCACAGGAGGCATGCTTGGACAAGCGGCTTGAGCACCCTGGCAACCGTAGGGTATTCTCTGCCGCCGTGGACGAGGGAGAGAATGAGGTATGTCAGCCAGCTCGATGACGCCGAAGCAAGCAGCGGCTGCCCTGATCGCAGCGATACCGACCGGCGTGTCTGTTCAGCAGCTAGAGGAATATGGGATCGAGGCGACGACGGAGCAGGCTCAGGCGATCACGCAAGAAGTGCTCTCGCTGAACCTGTTTTGGATCTTCGCAGCCATCGAAGCGCACATCCCTCAGAAGTATCAGTCCGCGCTGTCGGAACTCATCTTGGATGCGATGGAAGCAGGATGGGGTACGACCGTTCCCGTCGGGTCAGCCGCTTGGACTTCCTACCTCAACGAATGGCAGGAACGTCGTCGTCGGTATAGTCGCTTGATTGAAGAAGGGGTGAATCCGCTTGCGGTGAGTGCGGAAGCCGCTGCGCTGATGGAGGAGAACCAATTGGTCAAAGAGGCAGAGCGGCGTAATCTACTGACCCTGCTGATCGATTTCGTACCAGTCGACACCTACGGGCAGTTACTGGAAGATGTCGGATAATCTCTTAACCTGCCGCGACCTGTCAGAGGTAGCGGTGATTGACGACCTTCCCCGTCTTGTCCAATTCATAGAGCAGCGGCGCCCCCGTTGGGATATTCAGCTCCAGCACTTGCTCTCGGGAGAGCTGCTCCAACTCCATGATCAG
>DASQFV010000044.1:0-6828 GCA_035632975.1 Nitrospiraceae bacterium | reverse complement strand
ATTCTCGATGCCTGACCAATAGATGCAGGGCGAACTTTTTTTAGCTTTTCACGGACCTCTCGAGAAAAACCAGGGGTCCCATCGTAATTGAAGGCTAGCGGAATGGGCTTCATTTCGAGATTTTTGAATCGAGCTATTTGTTGAAGCTGGCGCTTGATGTAACCTGAATACTTGACTTGTAACTCTATTTCACAAGCAATTTCAATATCTTGTACTGCATCAACCTCAAGTGCCTCTAACAGAGGCTTATAGCTCACCCCCGGGCGTCGTAACAGTTGAGCTGCTGTGCAGGGCCCTGAGATTTCCTCAATCTGAACCTTAGCCAGGTTTTTACGAACAGCGTCCGTGAGTCTTGGCCGAAGCTCTTCGAGACGCACGAGCTCAGATTCAATTGCTTGCTGTTTTAACTGGAACCTTGCATAGACTTCTTCGGAAATCAACCCAACCTGCCGTCCAGTATTAGTTAATCGAAGATCAGCGTTCCCATGGCGCAGCAAAAGGCGATATTCTGCCCGTGATGTAAACATGCGATAGGGTTCACGTGCATCTTTCGTTATGAGATCGTCAATTAACACCCCAATATAGGCCTGCGACCGGTCGAGCACTATTGGCAACTCGCCTCGGAATCGAAGGACTGCGTTGATCCCAGCCATCAGACCCTGAGCCGCTGCCTCCTCATATCCGGATGTCCCATTGATCTGTCCCGCGTGGTATAGACCTGCCAGAAGCTTCGTCTCCAGAGTCGGATGTAATTGCCGTGGAGGAAAGTAGTCGTACTCGATCGCATACCCTGGCTTGAGCATGGCGGCTTGCTCTAACCCGGGAATCGTCTTCAGAATCGCGGCCTGCACATCAACCGGCAGGCTGGTGGAGATCCCGTTGGGATAGAATTCACGGCTATCCAACCCTTCCGGCTCGATAAAAATCTGGTGCCGCTCTTTGTCGGCGAAGCGTACGACTTTATCCTCGATCGATGGACAGTACCGCGGCCCCACCGACTCAATGATGCCGCTGTAGAGCGGTGACCGGTCCAGATTGCGCTGGATCAATTCGTGCGTCGCACGATTGGTGTGGGTCAAGTGACAAGGGAGCTGACGGTTCTCAATCCGGTCGGTCCGATACGAAAACGGTGGCGGCGGATCATCGCCCGGCTGCGGCTCCATCACGGAAAAATCGATGGTCGCCCCATCTAAGCGAGGCGGCGTGCCGGTTTTGAGCCGGCCCACTTCGAACCCCAGGTCGCGCATACAATCAGACAGGTGCTCGGCGGACGCCTCTCCGGCTCGTCCCGCAGGAAAATGATTCAGGCCGATGTGGATAAGACCCTTAAGAAATGTACCCGATGTCAGGATAACGGCCTTCGCCTGGATATGATCACCGCGATCCGTCACCACACCTGTGATCGCACCGGCATGCGTCAACAAACGATCGACCGTCCCCTCGCCGATCGTCAGCCCTGCCTGCAGGCCCAACGTTCGTTTCATGGCGTCTCGATACAGCTTTTTGTCGCATTGGACCCGGAGGGCTCGCACGGCCGGGCCTTTACTCGTATTGATGAAGCGGAACTGGATGCCGGCCTGATCAGTGTTCCGCGCCATCTCCCCACCCAGCGCATCGATTTCCTTTACCAGATGTCCTTTGGCGATTCCCCCGATCGCCGGGTTGCACGACATCTGCGCGATGCGGTCGCGATCCATTGTGAGCAGCAAGGTTCGCGCACCCATGCGCGCCGCGGCCAAGGCGGCCTCACAGCCGGCATGGCCTCCACCCACTACAATGACGTCAACCGCCTGTCCCACGTTCAACCTGTTTCTATTTGCCGATACAGAATTCTGAAAAGATCCGACCAAGAATCTCGTCCGTCGTAATGGCACCGGTAATTTCTCCGAGCGCGTCAGCTGCGGCGCGTACGTCGATTGAGACAAGCTCCCCAGCCATCCCGCACTGCACGGACTCAAGGGCCTGGCCCAAGGATTCACCAGCCCGGCGCAATGCGTCCCGATGCCGGACGTTCGTTACCATGACGCCCTCAGTTGCCTCAAAGCCCCCGGGCACCAGCTGAGCACGAAGAGCCGATTTTACCCTCTCAACCCCCAATCCTGTTTTCGCCGAAATAACATACAGCGGATGCCCCGCAAGCGCGGCATCCGTTTCCGCCATATCGGCAAGATCCGCCTTGTTCAGCAGCACAACGTGCTTGCGATCTCTGACCACACTCAAGAGTTCCCGATCGTCGCTCGTAAGGGGCACACTCCCATCCACCACCACTAACAAGAGGTCCGCCTCGTCCTGCGCGGCACGCGTCCGTTTGATCCCTTCCTGCTCGACTATATCGTCTGTTTCCCGCACTCCTGCCGTATCAACCAAATGAATCAATACCCCGTCAAGATTGATGGATTCCTCAATCACATCCCTCGTCGTCCCAGGAATTGCCGTCACAATCGCCCGTTCTTCCCTCAGGAGACGGTTCAACAAACTGGATTTGCCGACATTCGGGCGGCCTAGGATAACGACGCGCGCGCCCTCCCGCGCGATCCGCCCCTCCTGCGCCGTTGCTTCCAGTTTCTGGACCACCGCAGCGGCCTCCCTCACGATACGCACCAGTTCATCCCGTTGAAGAAAGGAAATATCTTCGCCCACAAAATCGATCCCCGCCTCCACATGGGCCAACACCGTCAGGAGAGAGGTCCGAGCCTGTTCCACCTCACGAGCGAGATCACCCCGTAGCTGGCGTTGAGCGATGCTCAATCCGGCGGATGATGTGGCCCTGATTGTATCGAGTACCGCTTCCGCCTGGGAGAGATCTAACCGTCCGTTGAGAAAGGCCCGCTTGGTAAACTCTCCCGGCTCCGCCATCCGTGCACCGGACTCAATACATACCTTGCAAACCATCCCAAGTACTAACGCCCCGCCATGAGACTGAATCTCCACCACATCCTCTGCCGTAAACGACCGTGGAGCCTTCATATAAACGACTAGAGCTTCATCGAGCAGGCCCCCTACCTCTTTCCGCTTGTCCGACGCAGGAATTACAAGATCGGCAAGATGCAGCGTATGAGAGGGAACCGATGAGAGGGGATCACCAGACCGCAACCGAACAACTTGGGATGCGATGACAAGCGCCTGAGGGCCACTCAGACGAACGATCCCAATGCCGCCTTCCCCTATGGGGGTGGCAATGGCACAGATCGTGTCTTCGAGTCCTCCATACATGACAACTCTTTCACTGGCAGGATGCTGAAAAAGTCCTCCAGCTTCGTTCTCGCATCGCTCAGAAGCTCAACGTACCGAAGCGTACGCCTCGCCTCTTCGCTCGCTGCGGCCTTGCTGGACGGACTTTTTGAGCATCCTGCGTGGCGATCTCCTATTGTTCCAGACGGGCAGTTCAGTGAAGATCTGCCTGCCTTGAATCGTCGCCCGAGAGGGGCGGGACGAGACAGACCAGTTAAACAAGATAGACCAGCTGAGAGATGCCTATGCGTTCGTGCCGCCACTCTGCTCGGCCCCTGCCGAGACGAGTGCTTTGTTGCGAAACACAAAACGATCCGTGATGAATTGTTGGGCGATGGTCAGGGTATTGTTCGTCACCCAATACAACACAAGGCCCGCAGGAAAATTTACGAACAGGAATGTCATGCCCACCGGGAGCACCAACATGATCTTCGCCTGTGTCGGATCCATCGTGGTGGGTGTAATCTTCTGTTGGATAAACATCGTCACCCCCATGATAACCGGCAACACATAGTAGGGATCCTGCACCGACAAATCGGTAATCCAGAGCATGAAAGGGGCTTGTCGCAAATCAATCGTCGTGTAGAGGATATTGAACAGGGCCACGAAGACCGGCATCTGCAGGATCATCGGGAGAAAGCCGCCCAGCGGATTCACTTTCTGATCCTTATACAGCTTCATTAACTCCTTGTTCAGACGGTCGCGGTCACCCTTGTATTTCTCCTGAACTGCAGCAATCTTGGGTTGGATCAACCGCATCATTTTCATCGACTTGTAGCTCTTGTATTGCAACGGCACAAATAACAGCTTGATCGCCATTGTCAACAGGATGATGGTGACCCCATAGTTATAGGCATAGTCATGGATGAATCGCAGCACATAAAAGATCGGCTTGGCGACCGCCTTCACAACAGTCCAACTACCGAAGATGAAGAATCCGAAATCGATCATATCTTCTAGGCCCATGTTCAACGAGCGGAGCGAGTCGTATTCCTTCGGGCCTGCATACAGTTGCAGCGCAACCGAGGATGCGACTCCGGACGTGGCCATCCGCACCCCGGCCGACACCAGCTTATCGCCTTCGTTCTTGGCCAGCGCCGCCGTGCCCTGTTTCGGCATCAATACCGATAGAAAGTACTTATCGTGCAAGGCGACCCACTGAACCGCCCCATTCCTCTCAAGCTCCTTTTCCGGCGTCTCTTTTTCTATTTTGTCGTCTACCCGCCAGGCAGATCCGATCACACCGATGAACCCACTACCCCATTCCACGATTCCGAAGTTAGTCCCCAACCCGACATCATAGGGTTCGGTCACCCCCTCCATGGCGATTGATACATCCACCACATAACTATCGTGATGAAAGGTCAGCCGTTTCTCCACGCCGAGCTGGGTGACTGGATCGTGGAACTGCATCGTGACATGTCCGACAGGATGAGCCGCATCGAGACTCGTGAAATCTTTCTCAATATGATAGAGGCCTTCTCGAATCGTCTTGTCGATGTCGGCATTCGCCACCGTAATCGAGAGTGGGCCTCTGAACTTCCCCTCTTGATGAACGAGTTGCACCGGCTTCTTCTCTGGGGGCGCCGTATGGTATCGCTTCAGCTCCCAACTTCGAATCACCCCACCACGATTCGACAGTCCGACCCGAACCAGATCCGTTTCAATGGTCACCGTTTGTTCCGAGGTTACCGGCGAAATATCTGACGAGGGAGGGCCAGACTTTTGACCCGTTTTGGCTGGGACGCTCAGACCGGTCGAACCGCTCTCCTTGCCAGTCACGGGAGCGGGAGTCGGTTCTCGTTCCGCGGAGGAGGGGACCGGGACTGCGACGTCCTGAGCAGGAGGCGGCTCAGGGAGCCACCCCATCTGCTTGAGGAGAAAGTCAAATCCCAGGATGATCGCTAACGACAGAACGAGAAAGATGACGACGCGTTTGTCCATAATAAATAAACCGCTACCCCGATGTGAACAATTGTGACCCTACTACTGCACACGATCCATTCCTCCAGGATCAACTGGGTAATATTGCATCAGACGACAGATCGCAAGCTTGCGTCCACGCAGCACCCCATACCGGCTGATCGTGGGCCTCGCATAGCCAGAGCAGATCGGCTCAGTAGGGGCAGGCTCTTAGGAAAGCCGAGATTCAATAGGGCGCCCGGCAAGCAGAGTCAAACACCCCTGGCGCACGCTAGTCCTCATGGATACGAAACAGCCGTTGGCGCTGGAGCGCCGACAACCATACCTCTTTCAAGACGGCAAAGGGTTGCGCAATCGAACCCCGTTTTGGGAAGACCACAAGGGCCAGTCCAGGGAGCAATTGACCGCGCAGTTGCCGCGTGAGCTCCCGAAACAGACGCTTCACCCGATTTCGACAGACGGCTCCCCCGAATCGCTTCCCCACCACAATACCAACCCGGCTGCCACTCACGTCAGTCCGGCAAATCACCATATTAAACAGGGCGGTCGAGATACGTCTGCCGTGCTCCTTGGCATACTCGATGTCGCGACTGCGTTTCAGGAACAGATCCCTGTCACCTCCACCCTGTGACATCGTCATCATCATAGAAGGGAGCCAGCTTGCACAGGACTTCCCCTTCGAGCCCAGCTCTCCGGACTTGGTCCTGACCAGATACCGTCATCTTGTGTTGGGAACTATCCAGTCTGGGGCACATAACGGAGGGCAAAGATTACTTCGTGCAGCCCTAGTCAGCGTCGCTCGACCTATACGGTTAAGCGGGCCCGCCCCTTCGCGCGACGACGAGCCAAGACCTTCCGGCCATTCTTCGTACTCATCCGCTTACGGAATCCATGTTCACGTTTTTTCTTGAGGTTTGATGGTTGCTGAGATGTAAACGACATGCAATCACTCCTTGCATAAGAACACTCATGAATGACTGCGGCATTATAGGGACGGGGTGGCAGCCTGTCAAACTCCGTGCTTTCCATCCAGGAACGGTCACCTAGTCCAAGGGCATAAGGGGTTTATCCTCTCAAATAGAATGCTGAAAAAGTCGCTCTCAGGAGCCGTGAAGTCCTAACCCGTTGATAACTCTTTTGTATTGAGGCGCTTTTGTTTCTAACAGACTAGATTGCCACAGGAGCTTCCACGTATCGCAATCCTTCACACTTCTATATTGTTGCAACATCTGAGATTCCTCCTGGCGCTTGCTAGGCCGTTCCTGGCATTACCCTTGCGCTTTAGCATTCTCGACATCTTGCTTGACTCTCCGACCGCACAAACGAAGGCGAAAACCATTCACGTAAGGAGTCAGAGCGCTTCTCGCGAAATTGCGACAGCCGTAATCAAGATCCGAAAGTGAAAACCCTCTGCGGCGGGGAAGAAGTACGGTAGACTTGCTGTATGTCCAGTCATTGTCCACGATTAACATGGGCGTTCTTGTGGTGGGGGACCTTGGCGCTAGTCGGTTCCCTCTCCGGCTGCGTGGAGGCCGTGCCTCAAGACGCGGTCAAAGCGGTTGAAAATATCGATCGGGACTTGATGGAATTACGGGCGGCGGAATTCTCGCCCACCGACTATACCCGGTTCGCAGAACAATGGATGGTCCTAAAAGCTCGTGTTCAGGCCGACGA
>DASQFV010000043.1:0-16614 GCA_035632975.1 Nitrospiraceae bacterium | reverse complement strand
CCAGACAGGATCTTCTCTCGCTGACGGAGGCCCGGGATTTTCTGTGGCGCGTCCGGGCATTTCTGCATTTCGAAGCCGGGAGGGCGCAGGAGATTCTGACCTTCGACGAACAAGTCAGGCTGGCTTCCCTGTATGGATTCAAGGATCGCCCCCACCTCCTGGGTGTGGAGCAATTCATGCAGCAGTATTACCAGCAAACGATGGGACTCCACGAGACCTTGGTCCGGTTTTTGGACCGTTGCCGGGCCGTGCCGGTGAGGCGCCGATCGCCTCGCGTCCTGCCGGCCGCCATGATGGACGGTTATTTCGTGGAGACCGGCCAGCATCTGACTGTTCCCTCTGAGCTGCGGGCTCGGGTCCTGGATAGTCCTGATTTGCTCGTCCGGCTGTTCGAGATGGCGGGGTCCCGACGCCTCAAGATCGACAGCGGCCTGCTGGACGAGATCCACAGCCACATGGACAGCATGTCGGACAAGGCCTTCCGGACCCCTGAGGTCAGCCGGGTCTTTATGAAGATACTCGCCGGACCGGGAGCGGTGTCCGGCACGCTTGAAGTGATGCATCGCGCCCATCTGCTGGAGAAGATTATTCCGGTCTTTGCCAGAGTCCGAGGCCTGATGCAGTTCAACCAGGTTCACAAGTACACGGTGGATCAACATACCCTGCTGGCGGTGGCCAAGGCCGAAACGCTCGCCCAGGAGCCTGGTGTCATCGGGAAAGTCTGCCAGGAGATCAAGCGGAAGGACCTTTTGCACCTAGCGATACTGTTGCATGATATGGGGAAGGGGCGGAAAGAAGATCACTGCGAAGTGGGCAAGGCAATCGCGGAGGAGACGGCGGCGCGGCTGGGGTGCGACGAGCAAGAGACGAGGACGCTGGTTTTTCTCGTGCACCGTCATCTGCTGATGGCCCAGACGGCCTTCCAGCGAGACCCTTACGACAAGAAGGTTCTCTTGCCCTTCGTCAGGGCGGTGGGGACGCCGGAAACCCTCCGCAAGCTGTTGGTCCTGACTGCAGCCGATATCGCGGCGGTGGGCCCCGGCGTCCTGAGCAAGTGGAAGGAGTCCTTGCTCATCGAACTCTATCTGCGCGCGCTGCCGGAGGTGTCGGGTGAGCAGGATGAAACGGCTGGTCCTGACCGCCTCAAACAATTGGCCGGCGAGGTGGCGCGCGGGTGCACAAACGCAGTGGCCGGGGGGCTCGATTGGATCGAATCGCAACTGGGCCAGTTTCCCTTGCGCTACCTGCATGGAACGCCTCCGAAGCGGATCGCAGCCCATCTGGGGGCGGTCGGAAGGTTGCAGACAGGGGAAGTGCTGGTCGAGGAGAACTTCAACGAGGAACTGGGCGTCACCGAGTACACGGTGATTACCCACGATAATCTGACACCAGGCATCTTCTCCAAGATTGCCGGGGTCATGACGTCCCAGGGGCTTCAAGTTCTGGACGCCCAGATCATCACCCGGCAGGATGGGGTGGTGGTGGACACCTTCCAGGTGTCCGATCCGGATTATGCCGGCATTCCCCCGATTGAGCGCCGGGCGTCGATTGCCGAGATCATAGTCCGGGTGCTAAAGGGCGAGGAGGAGGTCGAGCGACTGATCAGCCGAAACACCCGCCTTCCCTCCGGTCGCCGGCTGCCCACCACCCGTCAGGCGACCGAGGTGCAGATCGATAACGAGACATGTGACCGGTCCACGATCATCGATGTGTTTGCCGACGATACGCAAGGGTTGCTGTATGCCATCACCCGTAGTATTCTTCATCTCGATCTGTCGGTCCATGCGGCCAGGATTTCGCTTAGGGACGAGCTCGATCAGGTGGCTGATGTGATCTACGTGACGGATCGGCACGGAGCCAAGATCCAGGACCATGCCCGCCTGGAGGCCATCCGAACGACCATCCAGAAGGATATCGATCAGTTCATAGACCGACAGGTTGCTGGGTCAGAGAGCGTATCGACAGGATCAACTGCACAATTGGACTTGAAAGGAGTGTGAATGATTCCCCGCGAGGTATTGGAGTTTGCGAAGAAAAATAAAGTCCAGATGGTGGACTTGAAGTTTGTGGACCTGATCGGCACCTGGCAGCACTTCTCGATTCCTGTGGAAGAGCTGACTGAAGGGCTATTCAAGGATGGATCCGGATTGGACGGTTCGTCGATCCGGGGCTGGAAGGCGATCAATGACAGCGATCTGCTGATGATTCCCGATGCGTCTGCGGTGTGTCTCGATCCGTTCTGTGCGGTCCCGACACTGAGCCTCGTCGGTAACGTCGTCGATCCGATTACACGCGAGCCCTATGATCGTGATTCGCGGTTTGTGGCGCAGAAGGCGGAAAAATATCTCCAGAGCACGAAGATCGGCGATGTCTCCTACTGGGGGCCGGAGGCGGAGTTCTTCATTTTCGATCAGGTTCGGTACGATCAGACGGGCCACAGTGGCTTTTACTTCATCGATTCCGAAGAGGGCGCCTGGAACATCGGGCAGGAAGGCCACAACTTGGGCGGAAAAATCCGTCACAAGGAAGGATACTTTCCGGTACCGCCGACCGATACGCATCAGGATATCCGCAGCGAGATGGTCCTGGAGATGCAAAAGGTCGGGATTTCCATTGAGAAACACCACCACGAGACGGCGACGGCAGGCCAGGCGGAGATCGATATCCGCTTCGACTCGCTGGTCAAGACGGCAGACAAATTGATGATGTACAAGTACATCGTCAAGAATGTGGCCCGCCGGCATGGTAAAACCGCCACCTTCATGCCCAAGCCGATCTTCGGGGACAACGGTACCGGAATGCATACCCACCAGAGTATTTGGAAAGAGGGGAAGCCTCTGTTTGCGGGGAAGGAGTATGCCGGTATCTCGCAACTCGGTCTCTACTATATCGGCGGCATCCTGAAGCACGCGCCGGCCCTGGCGGCGTTTACGAATCCGACGACAAACTCCTACAAGCGGCTGACCCCCGGGTTCGAGGCGCCGGTCCTGCTGGCCTATTCCAGCCGGAACCGATCGGCGGGCATCCGGATTCCCATGTACTCACCGAGCCCGAAAGCCAAGCGGATCGAGGTGCGCTTTCCTGACCCGACCGCGAATCCTTACCTCGCTTTCTCTGCCATGCTCATGGCAGGGTTGGACGGGATCGAGAATAAGATCAATCCGGGTGAACCGGCTGAGAAGGATCTGTACGATCTCGAGCCGGAGGAAGCGGCAAAAATCCGCACGCTGCCGGGCAGTCTCGACGAAGCCTTGCGCAACCTCGAACAGGACCATCAGTTTCTACTGAAGGGCGGGGTCTTCAGCAAGGACCTGATCGAGGCTTGGATCGGCTACAAACGCCGCAAGGAAGTCGATCCCATGCGGTTGCGGCCGCATCCGTATGAGTATGTCCTGTATTACGATGTGTAGAGGAAGGGTGTCCTGCTTAATCTCCCACTGCGCGCGTCTTTCTCACCGCCTACCCACTGGCAGCTATTTTTACCCCCTACCCTCCGATTGCTTCGCAATCGATTTCCCGTGACGGGCCCTGAGCCCTGGCGAGGACCTTCCAATTCTCTCCACCGCTCTTTGTAAGAGTGGCCAAGGCTGCTCGTTGCGCGAGCACAGGAGAGCAACAGGCCACCCTCCAACTTTTTCACAGCGTTCCGAATGTCCGTTCGAAAAAGGTCTTGGTGAGCGTCATATGCTGCTGGATGTCTGACTGCAAATCGCGTGCACCGGCCCGCCAGTCGTCTCTCGTGTAGCCGACGCGGCGGGCAAGACTGACAAACTCCTCCGAATCGGAGGGAGGGAGCACGAGATCCTTGGTGTTTCCCCTGACCATGCGCAATCCGTCGACCGACATCCGGATGAAGGCGTAGGCTTTCCGGAGGCCTGCTCCATCGGTGCGTGCGACCAACCCGGCATTGACCAACGCGGCAAGTGCCTGCAGAGTATTCGGCGTACGCAGGCTCGGGTGGTCGTGGCCATGAATCACTTGCAGGTATTGGACGGCATATTCGATATCGATGAGTCCTCCCGCGCTATATTTCAGGTTGACTTGCCCAGGCTGGATCAGTTGTTTGAGCTGTTGTCTTCGCAAATCGAGCGCTGTAGGGAGATCCCAGGGGGCGCCGCTATAGACAAACGAGTTTCGGTGTGCTTCCACTTGATGCCCCAGCGCGGAGTCGCCGGCGATATGCCGCAACTTGATGAGGGCTTGCCGCTCGAATGGCGCGGCAAGTCGCTCATGGCCATCAGCGGGAGCACAAATACTTCGTTTGAGGAGGGCTTGCCGCTCGAATGACGCGGGAGGTCCGGTCAGACTGTAGTAACGACAGACCTCCTCGAATGCATTGGCCAGCGCGCCCTTGCCTCCGTGCGGTCGAAGCCGGACATCAAGGCGAAAGATGCCTTCTTGCTTGGCTTCGATCCACCCCAGGAGTTCCTGCGCCAGCCGTTCGAAGTATTCGCTGTTTTCAATTCCATCCTTACCACTTGTGTTGCCCGATCCGCCGTAGACGAACAGGACCTCGATGTCCGAGGCGTAGCCGAGCTCTCGCCCTCCGAATTTTCCGAGGCCCAGGACGGCAAAGGGGCAGGGCTTATTGTTGGCGAGTCGTGGACGCCCATACAATTTCTCCAGCTTAGCGCGGCAATCCGCGATGCTCCGTTCCATGATGACCTCCGCCAGTTCCGTGAGCGCCAGCGAAAAGTCAGGGAAATTGCTCGAAGGCTCGACGATGTGTTTGATGTCGATTCGGAACATCTCATGGTCTTTAAACCGGTTCAAGGCGTCCTTTCGCGCTTCGTCTGTTTTGGCTCGCATGACCAAACGTCCGAGTTCTTTCCGAAGGGTCGCCTGCGGCTTGATCAGGGGGGCATCCTGGTATTCCGTGAGCAGCGGAAGGAGGTTATCGTGCTGGCGTCGGAGAAAATCCTCCCACAAGAAGTCGCTGGCTCCGAGCAGTCGTGCGAGTAACGGAAAGGTTTTTTTATCGCTGACAAAGTCGAGCGCCTGGCTCTTGCTCTTCTTGCCCTGGTCTTTCACGATAAGATCCAGGAACTGATCGAATGATGCCAGCGCCTTAGCCGGGTCGGAAGCCCAAGTCAAGGCATGCGTGAATTGTTTGATGAGCACGGCAGTCAGCCGCAGTTGCTGCTGACCGGCGGAGTCGAGCAGTGTCTGCCCGTCGCGATTCCTGACAAAAAAACGATCGTGAAGTTTGGTGCCGTCGCATTCGATCTGGGCTTTGGTAATGTATATGTTGCGCATGGCCAGGGCGTTCGCAAGCGCATAGAGGAAGGCCGGAGTATCATCCGATTGGATGTCCATGATCGTATCTGTCGGCGATTGGCTATTGTCGAAGGTGATCTGCACCGTGTCGAGCAGGCCGGTGAAGGCGCTCCGCTGCTTGTCCAATCGTTCGACGAGCCGGCGGTTGACATATTGGCGCGCCTCTTCGAACCGGCCGGCATCCAGCAGTTGAACGATCTCGGTGACCGTCTGTCGGAGGGCATTGAGTTGTGGTGAAGGAAAACCTGCGCGGTCTATGGGATGCACCAGGAAGACATCGACGATTTTTTTGCGGCTGAGGCCGGGCCGGCCTTTAGGTCTGCCGGCCGTCGAGGGAGCCGCCCGGCGCGGCGAGGGAGAGGGCGTGGCCTCCACAAAGGTATAGATCTGTCCTTCTTCGATATTGAGTCCAAAGGCCGAGAGCACACCGCAGATGGCGGCGAATTCTGAGAAATAATCGTAGGCGACGATGCTGATTTCTGATCGCCCCGCGCGTTTGTCGAGCACGGATATTTCGCAGGGGTGGTCCGGCGTGAGCCGACTGGCAAGCTGAATATGGTGCGCGACGGCGTCCGGCTTGAACCGCTCGAAGTACTCGGGGTCCATCCGTAACACGAAGTCCTGGAGGACCTCATCCTCGACATCCGGACAGAGGGAGGCCAGGGTCTTGATGATCGACTCGCGTGATCCAGGCCCATCCGTCATGGCCGGGAGTATAGCCGAAGCGGGTTCATTGTGCGAGGGCCAATGGATGAGTATAATGCGCGCCTATGTCCAATCATCCGAAGAAGCCAGCACCGCGCTATTGTGGTGTTCCTATACTCGAGAGTGCTGCTCAGCCGGATCCGACCCCGGTCCTATTAGCGCTCGGGCTGGAACCGGCCAAACTTGAAGCGACTCTTCAATCCTACGGACTCCATCGCATTCAGGATGCCGATGCGAACCTACAGTCGATGGCGGGCGATCCACACCAGCGGCGCCAGTTGGCAGACATCCTGCCCGCGTTGCTTGAAGCCATTGGGCGGACCGCCGATCCGGATCAGGCCTTGAACCACTGGGAACGCTGGCTCGCTAGCGGAGTCAGCCGGTCGGCCGTGCTGGAATACCTGCGCAGCGCTCCTCGCATGTTGGACCTGGTGTGCGCGATCTTCGGGAACAGTGACTCGCTCGCCTTCACTCTCGTTCGCGATCCTCTGCTGCTGTACTGGCTGGCCCAACAGAATGTGCTGTCCACCGCGCCGACCAGGGCGGGGATGGAACGTACGATCCGGCAAAGTCTGGATGGTGTCACCGCCACTGAACCCATGTTGGACGCGCTCAGACGATTTCGTCGTCGAGAGATGCTGCGCATCGGCGTGCGCGATCTCGTACGATTAGCAGATGTGGTGGAAACCACCGCCTCCCTTTCGGATCTCGCCTCGGTCGTCATTGACGCCGCCTATCGCATTGTGGATTCCGATCTACGGGCCCGGCACGGGATTCCCATGCACCAGAATCGGCAGGGGCGGTGGGTGAAGACCGGCTTCACTGTCATTGCGATGGGGAAGCTGGGCGGACATGAACTCAATTACAGCTCCGACGTAGACGTGCTCTATGTCTGTGAATCCCACGAGGGGGAAACCAGGCCGGTTGCGTCCAGACGCGCGAAGGCGAAGGGTCCTGCACAGCGCGTGCTGTCCAACGAAGAATACTTTGAAATTCTCGCGCAGGAGCTCACGAAGGCGCTGACCGCACAGACCCATGAAGGGTACGTCTATCGCGTGGACCTCCGCTTGCGGGCAGAAGGTTCGGTGGGGCAGCTCACTCGCTCGCTCGACGAGTATGTGAAGTACTACCGGACGAGAGGACAAGTGTGGGAACGGTTGGCCCTGCTGAAAGCCTGGCCCATCGCCGGATCGAAGGAGGTCGGGAGATCGTTCATCAAGATGGTGCGGCCCTTTGTGCTGGCACCCTCATCGAAACGGCCGGATGTCGAACAGGGGCTCGCAATCGTGGAGGAGGTTCGATCGGTCAAGGAGCGGATTGACGCGAAGATGGCGGAGCGAGGGCATGAGCAGCGCAACGTAAAACTCGGTGTCGGCGGGATCAGGGAAATCGAGTTTCTCGTCCAAACGATCCAAGTGCTGGCCGGCCGGCAGTTGCCAGGGATTCTTGGCCGGGGGACCCTCGGTTCGTTGGTGCGGCTTCAGAAGGCCCGTATTCTGTCAAAAAAGCAACAGGCCGATCTGACCAGTGCCTATCAGTTTCTCCGAGACGTGGAGCACAAACTCCAGATGGTGCATGATCTGCAGACGCATGCTCTCCCAGATCAGCAGAGGGAATTAGAACGTTGCGCAATCCGTATGGGCTATGACAGAACTGATCGACCGATCGCGCTCAAACAATTTGAAGCCGACCTCGCCGCCCATACCACCCTCGTGCACGACATCTTCCGCTCATTCTTTGAAACGCCGAAGACTTCCAAGTTGTTCAAGGCTACTTTGCGAGCCATAAGCGGGCATTAGCCAAAACATCCAGCTAGGACACTTCAGCGCGAATGAGACCAAGCGTCTCGTGCCTCATAAGACACGCAGGGCTCAGCGGGAAACCCGCTGAGCCCTGCGTTCATTGCTCTAGTGCGACTGTCCCCTGAATGTGTTTTGGTTCTACAGGGGCAGAGAAAACTAGTCTGCGTACCGCAGATCACGGTCACTGGCGAGTGAGAGGTAGGTTTCTCCCCATTGATGCGGGCTTTCGAGATTCCAGACTTCCTCGATATTGATCGGCTTGAACCGTAAGCCGTGAATCCCTCCATAGACCAGGTGAGTCAGGCCTGAGCCTGAGTCTTCAACGAGCTGGGCGTAGGCCGGGCAGGCGGGCGTCTGTTCATCGTCGCTCCAGCCAGTGATCCAGTACCACTCCCCGGCTGGATTTCGGTCGTAGAGGCGGACCTGCGTGATCGGTCGAGCAGGGCCGACCTCCTTGAACCGCCCGAAGAAACTGGTTTCGCAATTGTTGTTACTCTCAACTTCCACGATCATGGGATGTTCCATTGGTGAATTCCGGTCGGCTCTAATTCTTAGCGCAATTCGGGCCTATGAAACGCGAAGGGCTCAGCGGGGTGACCCGCTGAGCCCTTCATTGCTGAAAGCTGATTGCTTCTCAGCGTCTCTTCTTAGTACATGCCTTCCATGCCGTGGTTGTGTCCACCTCCACCACCGGCAGGCTCTTTCTTCTCTTCCGGCAGTTCAGTGATCATCACCTCAGTCGTGAGCATCAATCCCGCCACGCTCGCCGCGTTCTGCAACGCGCAACGCGCCACCTTGGTGGGGTCGATGATACCGGCCTTGATCATGTCCACATATTCCTCGGTCTGGGCATTGTAGCCGGCGCTGAGGTTCTTGTCGTTCCGCACTTTCTCAACGATGACGGAGCCTTCCATCCCGGCGTTTGCCGCGATTTGACGAATCGGCTCTTCGAGCGCGCGGCGAATGATATTGACACCCACCTGCTGCTCAGGGACCAGCTTGAGAGAATCCAGCGCTCCGATGCAGCGGAGGTAGGCCGTTCCACCGCCGGGGACGACGCCCTCTTCGACGGCGGCTTTCGTCGCGTGTAGCGCGTCTTCAACGCGTGCCTTCTTTTCCTTCATTTCAGTCTCGGTCGCGGCACCCACGTTGATGACCGCCACGCCGCCCACGATCTTCGCGAGCCGCTCTTGGAGCTTCTCCCGATCGTAGTCGGAGGTCGTCTCGTCGATCTGTGCCTTGATTTGCTTCACGCGGCCTTCGATCTTCTTCTGATCGCCAAAGCCTTCCACGATTGTGGTGTTGTCCTTGTCGACCGTGATGCGCTTGGCCCGGCCGAGGTCCGTAAGCTTCACGTTTTCCAGCTTGATGCCAATATCTTCCGAGATTACCTGGCCGCCGGTGAGGATCGAGATATCCTCCAGCATGGCCTTGCGGCGATCGCCGAATCCAGGGGCCTTGATGGCCGTCACGTTGAGCGTGCCACGGAGTTTATTCACCACCAGAGTCGCCAAGGCTTCGCCTTCCACGTCTTCAGCAAGGATGACGAGCGGCTTGCCCATCTTGGCGACCTGCTCGAGGATCGGCAGCAAGTCCTTCATGCTGCTGATCTTCTTCTCAGAAATGAGAATGAGCGGGTCTTCCATAACGACTTCCATCCGCTCGGCGTTGGTGACGAAATAGGGAGAGATGTAGCCGCGGTCGAACTGCATGCCTTCGACCACGTCCAACGAGGTGGTCATGGACTTGGCTTCCTCGACTGTGATCACGCCGTCTTTGCCGACTTTCTCCATCGCTTCCGCGATGAGGTCGCCGATGGTCTTGTCGTTGTTGGCTGAAATCGTCCCGACTTGTGAGATCTCGGTCTTGTTCTGGCAGGGCTTGCTGAGCTTCTTCAGTTCAGTGATCACCACTTCGACCGCCTTGTTGATCCCGCGCTGGATTTCCATCGGGTTCGCGCCGGCGGTGATGTTCTTCGCGCCTTCGCGATAGATGGCTTGCGCGAGCACCGTGGCGGTGGTGGTTCCGTCTCCGGCGATGTCGCTGGTTTTGCTGGCGACTTCACGGACCAGCTGGGCGCCCATGTTCTCGTACGGATTCTTGAGTTCGATTTCTTTGGCCACGGTCACGCCGTCCTTGGTGATTGTCGGGGCGCCGAACTTCTTGTCGAGAATCGCGTTGCGGCCCTTCGGACCGAGTGTTGCCTTCACGGCGTCGGCGAGCTGGTTCACCCCTCTGAGGATGGACGCGCGCGCTGCGTCACCGTACATAAGTTGCTTTGCCATAGTCTTTCCCCCTTTATCGTCGTCGTAGTGTGTGTAGGTATGGTGATTAGCTGGTGAAGGTGCCGAGGATGTCTTCTTCCTTCAGGATCAAGCACTCTTCGTCTTCGATCCGGAGCTTGCTGCCGGAATATTTATCGAACAGGACCTGGTCTCCGGCTTTCACATGCTCAACCTTCTTGCCGACGGCTTGGACGATGCCCCGTTGCGGCTTCTCTTTCGCGCTGTCCGGCACGTAAATCCCGCCGGAGGTCCGGTCCAATTCCTCGGTGTAGGTGACGAATACCCGGTCACCCAGAGGCTGGAACCCCTTGGCTAAGTTCTTCTTCTCTGTCTTCTCCTTGGCTGCAGTGCTCATAACAACACCCTCCTCGTGAAGTTAACCCAGTGAATATTAACGATGTAGAACAGGTTCGAACTCGATGGCGTCACCGTGGTACTCCGGAACGAGCAGAAGTCCTGATCTCTGGACACGGGAGGGGAGATAGCCCCGGGTTCATCCAAGTCAAGGGGGGATAATGAGTAAATTTTTCTACGCCATCAGAGTCGGACAGGGCGGACCGGCGACATTAGATTCGCAAGTGGTCGAAATCTTTAATGTCTTTCTTAATGTAGTCGCGTAAGCGCTTGATAATGCGAGCTTCCAGTTGCCTGGTTCGCTCTTTGGTAATGGAGTATTTGGCGCCGAGGTCGTCCAGGGTTAGAGGGGTTTCTGAAAGAATCCGGTTCCGGAGGATGTCTTCGTCCCGCTCATCGAGTGTCTTGACGAATTCGGCGAGCTTGGCACGGAAGAGTGTCCGTAATTGGGTTTGTGCAAGCTGCTCGTCCGCCGGAACCTGCTGAGAGGGGAGCACATCAAGAAGGCTGCCTTCCTGGTCCTCGCCGATCGGCTGGTCTAGCGAGAGTTCCCAGTTGCCCAGCCGCTGCCCCATCTCGATGACGTCCCGCTCCCGCACATTCAAGCGGTCGGCGAGCAACTTCGTGTCTGGAGCGAACCCCTCCCGTTCAAGCTTGGCCTTCTCTCTTTTAAGGTTGTAGAACAGCTTCCGTTGGTCTTGAGTCGTCCCGATCTTGACCAGGCGATAGTTGTTCAATAAATAGCGAAGGATATAGGCCCGCGACCACCAGGCGGCATAGGCGTAAAAGCGTACGTTCTTCGCCGGGTCGAATTTCTTGATGGCATGCATCAACCCGACGTTGCCCTCTTGAATGAGGTCCATGTGGTCGGCGCCGGTGTGGAGATATTCTGCCGCAATCGAGATGGACACCCGCAGGTTGGCCATGATGAGCTTCACGGCGGCATCGCGGTTCCCGTGTGTTCGATATTCATGGAACAGGCGCAGCTCTTCTTCTTTGGAGAGATAGGGATGGAGACGGACCTCGGCCAGATATTGCTGGAGCGCCGTAACCGGCACCACGGCTGTGGTGTCGATGCCATGAGGAGATTCCGGGGCTACAGGGTGAGACACTTCGGGAGGTGGACTGATCTTGGCAATCTCCTCATCGGACGGGTCCACGACCTTCGGTTCGATCGGTTTTTCGTCGAGATCTTTCTTGCGATTGCGCGGACTCATGGAGGTCGAGATTATCATAAGCACCGCTAGCCTGGGTGCTGAAAAATCCGCTGGCGGTAGTATGAAGGATTAGGTTCAGGTTAAGGTTGAGCTTGGATCAGAGTCTTTTTTCTCAACCTTGACCTGAGCTTAACCTTAGTCTTTCAGAAAGCTGGTGGACTTTTTCAGCATCCTGGGAGATGGGGGAATGTGATGACGGACATGTTTCTCGCCCTAACACGCGGGCATTGGCCGAGCGTGATCGGTGCCTGGCTCCATCTCACCGTCAGTTTTATGGTGTGGCTGCTGATGGGAGCGCTGAGTCTGACCCTCGCGCAGGACTTCCATCTCAGCCAGACCGACACGGCTCTCGTGGTGTCGCTCCCGCTGCTGAGCGGCGCGTTGCTTCGCATTGTGGCGGGGTGGAGCAGCGATTGGTATGGGGCGAAACCAACGGGGACCGTCATTCTGGTGGGCGAGTTGGTGGTCATCTTATGGGGATGGCTGGGCGTCCATAGTTATGTCGAGTTGCTGCTCGTTGCCGCCTTGCTCGGTATCGGCGGGGCAAGCTTTGCGGTGACCTTGCCGTTGGCGGGCCGTACGTATCCAGCCGCCCATCAAGGTTTTGTGTTGGGAATAGTCGCGTCGGGTAATGTCGGCACCGTGCTGGTTCTCTTTTTTGCGCCACGCTTTGCGGCCGCAGGCGGATGGCACGACGCTTTCGGGTGGATGACTCTGCCGATTGTCGCCAGCTTGGCGGTCTTTGTGCTCCTCGTACGTGACGATCAACGGAGCCGGCGAGCCGAGCGCGATACGCATTGGTGGCATAACGTGGTGGTGATGATTCGACAGCCGAAATCCTATTGGCTCTGCGGGCTCTATGCCGTGACGTTCGGCGGGTTCGTCGGATTCTGCAGCATTCTTCCTCTCTTCTTCCACGAGCAGTACCACGTGGACGGCATCACCGCCGGTTCGATTGCCGCCTTGTGTGGACTGGTGGGCAGTCTCATCCGTCCGCTTGGAGGCTATGCAGCCGACCGGATCGGCGGTCTGCGCACGCTCATGCTCGCATTACCCCTTATCGCGGGGATCGTTGCGGTGCTTGGTGAATTCACCGATGTCAGCGTCGCCGTTGTGCTGACCGTGGCCGCCGTGGGAGCCATGGGGGTCGGCAACGGCGTAATTTTACAGTTGGCCTCGGAGTGGTTTCCAAAACAGATTGGACTCGCTTCGGGTATCGTGGGGGCGGCCGGTGGGATCGGCGGCTTTCTCTTGCCTCTCTGGTTGGGGACGCTGAAAGAGGTGACCGGTTCCTATCGAATCGGGTTGTGGGTATTTGCTGTGGCTACGGGCATTGCCTGGGGTTCGGTGCTGCTGTCAGAACGCCGAGCACGCCGACTAATCAATCCCGTGGAAGCACCGAACCGGTTTTCTCGTTGACAGTGGAGAGCCAAAAAAACAATGTTAAATGTGCAATGTTAAATGATAAATTGATCATCCATTGAACCGTAACCATTGAACATTCAACATTAACGTTATGGCCACTCCCTTTCACAGCATCGAAGACGCAATTCGGGACGTCAAGAAGGGGAAATTCATCATCCTCGTCGATGACGAAGATCGTGAGAACGAAGGCGATCTCGTCATTGCCGCCGAGGCCGTCACGCCCCAGGCCATTAATTTCATGGCCAAATATGCCCGTGGGTTGATCTGTCTCGCCTTGACTCCCCAGCGAGTCGAAGAACTCCACCTCCCGCAGCAGGCAGTTGAGAACACCGCCACCTTTGGCACGGCCTTTACGGTCTCCATCGATGCACGGAAAGACATTACGACGGGAATCTCTGCGGCGGATCGGGCCACGACGATTCATGTGGCGATCGATCCGAAGTCCAAGCCCGCCGACCTGGCGCGCCCCGGCCATATTTTCCCCTTGAAAGCGCAGCAAGGCGGCGTGTTGAAGCGCGCGGGGCAGACCGAAGGCTCCGTCGATCTGGCGCGGTTGGCCGGGCTCACTCCCGCCGGCGTGATCTGCGAAATCATGAACGAGGACGGCACCATGGCGCGCGTGCCGGAGCTGACGAAATTTGCCAAAGTGCGCAAACTGAAGATGGTCACGATCAAGGCACTCATCGAATACCGCATGCAGCGCGAGACTTTTGTGCGGCGGATGGCCAGTGCGCGGCTGCCGACGATGTTTGGTGATTTCGAGGCGGTGGCGTTCGAAAACGAATTGGACGGTATCACGCACATTGCGTTGGTGAAAGGGCGCGTGGAGGGAGGCGATCCCACGCTGGTGCGTGTGCACTCGGGCTGTTTAACGGCCGACGCGCTGGGATCGTTGCGGTGCGACTGTCGAGACCAACTCCATAAGGCGATGGAAGTGATTCAGAAAGAAGGGCGCGGGGTCCTGCTCTACCTCAATCAAGAAGGGCGCGGCATCGGCCTGCTCAACAAGATCAGGGCCTATGGGTTGCAAGATGAGGGCAGCGATACGGTCGAGGCGAATCTGAAGTTGGGTTTTAAGGCGGACCTGCGCGATTACGGCGTAGGGGCGCAGATTCTCGTCAATCTTGGGCTGCACCAGATCAAGCTCATCACGAACAATCCCCGCAAGATTGTCGGCATCGAGGGGTACGGATTGAAAGTGGTTGAGCGTGTGCCCATCGAGATTCAGCCGCATTCGGCGAACGTGAAGTATCTGCGAACGAAAAAGAAGAAGATGGGGCACATTCTGAAAAAGGTATAACGGCTGCTGAAAATGGCCCCCAGCTTCGTTCTCGGCTCAAAATGATCCTCAACGTACCCCAGAGGGTACGCCTCCGGTCGTTTCTTGCCTGCGGCCTTGCTGGATGGCCATTTTGAGCAGCCTGATGAGAACGTAATGGCTGAGTGGAAGGTGACTGTTAGTACATGAAACTGCGAAAAGGGTCACACGATGCGACGGGATTGCGGTTTGGGATTGTCGTTGCGAAGTTCAATAAGTTCGTCACGAGTAAGTTGTTGAGTTCCTGCGTTGAGGGGCTGACCAAACACGGGGTCAAGGCCGACGACATCGAGGTGGTGCGGGTGCCGGGGGCGTTCGAGATTCCCTTGGTGGCACGGACGATGGCAAAGTCGAGCCGGTTTAATGCGGTGATTTGTCTCGGGGCGGTCATTCGTGGCGAGACGCCCCATTTCGATTACATCAGCGCCGAAGCGAGCCGTGGCATCGGGCAAGCGGCCCTGGATGCCGACGTGCCGATCATCTTCGGCGTGCTGACGACGCACACAATCGCGCAGGCGATCGAGCGGGCTGAGTCGGCCAAGTTCAATCGTGGTGGAAATGCGGCCAGGTCCGCGATCGAAATGGCGACGGTCATGCGGCTGTTACGGGTGGGTGAGGAGACTCCGGTGAGCGTGAAGCGTGAAACGTTAAACGTGAAACGTGAAACGTCAGATAAGACACGGGCGCCGCGAAAGCGCAAAGCCTAGCCATGGGATCACGCCATCAAGCCCGGGAGCGCGCACTCCAGATTTTGTTTCAGTACGATATTCACGGCAGGCCGGGCCTGTGGCTGGATGTGTTCTGGGAGAAGAACGAGGCCACGGATGAGGTGAAGGCCTTTGCCGAACGACTTGTGGACGGGGTGATGGAGAAGAAGAAAGAGCTGGATGCCCTCATCGGGAAATACGCCATCAATTGGAAAATCAGTCGTATGCCGATTGTGGACCGTAATATCCTGCGCGCCGGCGTCTATGAACTGCTGTGGATGGATGACGTGCCGGCCAAGGTGACGGTGAACGAAGCCATCGAATTGGCGAAAAGCTTCGGCGACGACGACGCGTCGAAGTTCGTGAACGGCATTCTGGATCAGGTCTTGAACAAGGAATTGACGCTGGCCGCGAAGCGGGCCGAAGCGGTAGGCGTGAAAAGTAAAACGTGAAAGGTGAGACGTTGAAATCCAGGGCAAGTAGTTCCTTTTCTTGCGTTTCACGTTTCACGTTTCACGTCTCACGAGGCCGCTATGATCGATAGATATACCCGTCCCAAGATGAAAGCCATCTGGGAATTGAAACGCAAGTACGAGATCTGGCTCGCAGTCGAGCTGGCCGCCTGCGCGGCGTTCGAACGAGCCGGACAGGTCCCGCGCGGCACCGCGGCTCGTATCGGGAAGAAAGCCACGATCGATGTGAAGCGGATCGCCAGGATCGAGAAGGTGACGAAGCACGATGTGATCGCCTTTCTCGAATCGCTTGTGGAATCGGTCGGGCCGGAGCATCGGTTCCTCCACATGGGGCTGACCTCGTCGGATATTGTGGACACCTCCCTGGCCGTGCAGATGACCCAGGCGCTCGACCTCATTCTCGACGATCTTGAAGAGCTGATCGCCGTCTTGAAGCGACAGGCGCTCAAGTACAAGAACACGGTGATGGTCGGCCGTTCGCACGGCATTCATGGCGAACCGATCTCATTCGGCTTCAAGCTGGCCATTTGGTACGAAGAAGCCTGCCGACACCGGGACCGGCTGACGCACGTTCGGCAGGAGATCGCGGTCGGCAAGCTCTCCGGTGCGATGGGCACGTTCGCGCATCAAGGGCCTGAAGTGGAAGCGTATGTCTGCGCCAAGCTGGGGCTCAGGCCGGACCCTGTCTCCAATCAAATCGTGCAGCGCGATCGCCATGCGGCTTATGCCACGGCGTTGGCGCTGTTGGCTGCCAGCATCGAAAAGTTTGCGACCGAGATTCGCCATTTGCAACGGACGGAGGTGCTCGAAGCGGAAGAGTATTTTTCGGAAGGGCAGAAAGGGTCTTCGGCAATGCCGCACAAACGGAACCCGATCGCCTCGGAGAATCTCTGCGGGCTGGCGCGCGTCGTGCGGGGCAATAGTCTCGCCGCGATGGAGAACGTCGCGCTATGGCATGAGCGCGATATCAGCCATTCGTCTGTCGAGCGCGTGATCATGCCGGACAGCACGATTCTGGTCGATTATATGCTGGCACGGATCACCGACGTCA
>DASQFV010000042.1:0-10856 GCA_035632975.1 Nitrospiraceae bacterium | reverse complement strand
ATCATGGTTACACGGGATTACCAAATTCACCATACCGTGGAGGCTTTGAAAACTCAAGATTGAAGCCGGTGCCGCGCGCGAGGCCCCGCATCTTGCGCTAGCCTCGCTTGTGCCGAACACCATGAGTCAGGTATACTCTCGTACGACGCCTGGACTCCTGGGCGTCTTTTTTTTGGAGCATGCAGCTATATCTATGGATCAGACAGCCGCATCAGAATCTCCCGTCACCACGCAACTCGAGCCCAATGAGCGCCGGAGCGATATTCGGAATATCGCGATCATCGCCCACGTCGACCATGGCAAGACGACACTCGTTGACGCCGTGCTCCGACAGACCCATGTCCATCGCAAGATCGACGATATGGGCGAACGGATCATGGACTCGATGGACCAGGAACGTGAGCGCGGAATCACAATCCTGGCTAAAAACGCCAGCGTGACCTACAAGGGCGTGAAGATCAATATTGTCGACACGCCGGGCCGCGCCGACTTCGGCGGTGAAGTCGAACGGACCCTGCGCATGGTGGACGGCGTCCTCATCTTGATCGACGCGAAAGAAGGCCCCATGCCGCAGACGACCTTCGTGTTGCGGAAGGCCTTAGCGCTCGGCCACAAGGCCATCGTGGTCATCAACAAGATCGACCGGGCGGACGCGGTGATCGATGACGTGGTGAATCGGACCTTCGACTTGTTTGTCCACCTCGGTGCGACGGACGAGCAGCTCGATTTCCCGATCGTCTACACGGCGGCGATCAAGGGCACCGCGACGCTCGACGTGAATAAGCCCGGCACGGACATTACGCCGCTCCTCGACACCGTGCTGGACAGGATTCCCGCACCGGCCATCAACGCGGACGCGCCGCTCCAGATCCTGGTCCTCTCCCTGATTCAGGACCTCTACAAAGGCAAGATGGGCGTGGGAAAGATTCAGTCCGGGTCGATCGCTCGCAGACAGAATGTGATCGTACTCGGAAAGGATGGCGCACAGTTCCCTGGAAAAGTGTCAGACCTCGCGGTCTACTCGGGTCTTGAACGGACGGATATGGAACGGGCCGAGGCAGGAGAAATCGTCGCGGTGGCCGGCCTGGACGAGGTGAGCATCGGTGATACGATTGCGGACGCGGAACATCCAGTCGCACTGACCCGAGTCACGGTGGACGAGCCAACCGTCCAAATGACCTTCTCCGTGAACAATAGCCCGTTCGCCGGACGGGAAGGCAAGTACCTGACCTCGCGGCATTTGCGCGATCGACTCTTCAAAGAACTCGAAACCAACGTGTCGTTGCGCGCGAGCGAGACGGATAGTGCGGATAAGTTCCTCGTGGCAGGCCGCGGCGAGCTGCATCTCGGCGTCTTGATCGAACAAATGCGCCGGGAGGGATACGAGCTGCAAGTCTCGCAACCGGAAGTGATTCTCCACCGGGAGGGGGACAAAGTCCTCGAACCCTATGAGGAACTGACCATCCAGGTACCGGAAACCTATCAGGGCGCCGTGATTGAAGAGCTCGGCAAACGCCGCGGCGAGTTGCGCCACATGCGACTCATTCATTCCGATGCCGGACCGAGCGAAATGCACCTGGAGTACCATATCCCCACCCGTGGCATCATGGGACTCAAAAACCTATTGATCGCCAAGACTCGTGGCACCATCATCATGCACCATGTCTTCGTCGCGTACGAACCGGTAGAGGAACGCGACCTCGCGGTGGCGACACACGGGTCACTAGTCGCACACGAAGACGGAACCAGCACCGGCTATGCCATCTTCATGACCCAAGAACGGGGTACCATGTTTATCGGCCCTGTCGTGGAGGTCTATCGCGGGATGGTCGTCGGCGAGAACAGCCGGGACGAAGACATGGACGTCAACGTCTGTAAAGAGAAGCACCTGTCCAACATGCGAGCATCAGGCACCGATGAAGCCTTGGTCCTCACGCCGCCACGGGAAATGGGCTTGGAGTTCGCTCTCGAATATATCGGCCCGGATGAACTGGTTGAAGTCACGCCGAAGAGTCTGCGTATCCGCAAACGGCTCCTCAACTCGGATGACCGCCGCAAAGCCCGCAAATCCGGGAAATAGCCTCCCCTGCAACGATGAGGATCAGGAAGAAAACCCCCAAACCTTCCGCCCGCCGTCCCCCGCTCTACTTTGTCGGGTATCGGGGGATTGCGCCGGCCACAGATGAACTTAAGATCTGGTACGAACGGGAGTATGGCGGGCCGCTCACCATTCGCCACGAAGCGGGCTCCGCAGAATCCTGGCAAGCGACTCACGGCCCCTGGTCGGCCCATGTCGTGATGCCGCTGCCGATGAGCCAAGTCGCCGACGTGATGAAGCAGTTGGCTTGGGAGCACGACGTGATGGGCGCCGTCGCGCCTTCCCTCGTATCCCCGCGAGACACGCCGGACACGATACTCTTTGCCGCGCGAGTCGCGCGGGGTCTCACCCTCCTCACTCAAGGCACAGCCCATGACATCATCACCAACCAGTACGTAAACCCATCGGATTGGCAGGATCGCCCCCTCACCCACTTCGTCGCCGGCGATCACATCCCGATCATGCAGGGCGACGATGAGCAAAGCCATCGGAGCTGGTGCTACACCCTTGGCCTCAGCAAGTTCGGGGTGGATGAACTCGAGATATTTCTTCCTCCCGGTCTTCCAGACCAACCTGTACGCGATCTCCTCAGAGAAACGGCGGACGAATTGACCAGGACTGGACAGTCGCCAAAAGTCGGAAGCCATATCCGGGTAGGACTCTTGGGCCAGAGCATTGAGATTGCCAACCATCGCACCGCTGCACCAGCCGGGCGTACGCTGAGTTTTCGAGAAATTCGTTTACTATCATAGTCCGCCTTCTTTATCAGCCACTTAAAGGTCATCTGGACCTCAGCTAGGCCTTCAGGACTGTTGACAAGGTTTCTAGCCGCACGGTACAAAATTACAGGTGACAGTGTCACAGGCCGGATTAACCCAGTGAAGAGGAGGCATGCAGATGAGCGACGTAGCAGCAGAAATCAAGGTAGGCGATACCGCACCAGACTTTAATTTGAAGGATCAGGACCAGAAGGATGTGAAGCTGAGCGACTACAAAGGTAAGAAGAATGTCGTGCTCTGCTTCTATCCGCTGGACTGGAGCCCCGTCTGTCAAGGCGAGAACAAGTGTTTGACCGACGACTTTCCCAAGTTCCAATCGGCCAACGCGGAACTCTTCGGCATCAGTTGCGACAGCTTCTTCTCGCACAAGGCTTGGGCTGATTCCATGGACCTCAAGCATCGACTGCTGTCGGACGTGCATCGGACCACGGCAAAGGGATACGGCCTCTATTTTGAGCCGCTGAACTGCTCGAAACGTGCGACCGTCATCGTCGACAAGAACGGCAAGGTCGCCTACGCGAAGGTCCAGGAAATCAAGGTGGCGCGGGAGGACAAGGACATCCTCGCGGCCCTGGCGAAGCTGAGATAATAATTTAGTTCTGGGTGCTGAGGGCCGAGGTTTCGGCTGACTCAGCACTCAGTTTTCAGCACTCAGCACTTGACTATGGCTGGCACGGTCGAAGACGTCAGAGACGAAAACTACAAGGCGTTCACCGACGCGCCCGCGTCGATCGTCGCCTACGGTCTCGCGACCTGTGAGCCCTGCAAGACCTACGACCCAATCCTGGAAGAGACAGCCGCCAAGTTTCCCGACGTGAAAGTCGGCAAGGCCAAGATGCATGTCCCAGGACGCTGCCGCGAGATTAAGAAAAGCTACACCTTCGAAACCTACCCCACGACGCACTTCTTTTCCAATGGCAAGCTGCTCCTGACCCGTGAAGGGGTGGTGGAACCAGCCGAACTCGCCGCATTGATTTCTGATCACTTACTCAAGTAGAAAACAGAGCGGGGAGCCTGGTTGTCCTCTGTGCTCGCGGAACGCGCACGATAGAGCTGTGCTCGTTCGACGCGCGCACTGTGAGGCTCAACCAGGCTGCCCGCTAAAGAATGATGAGCGGACCCTACTGGGTCAGCTTCATAAAAACAAGCTTAGCGGTCTTATCGATGGGTCGCTCCGGAGCACGGGAGCGCGGGGCCACAGGCCACCGGTCAGAGGGACGGCTCAGAGACAGGAGCTATTTCGTCGGTCGCGGCTTGGAGCAGTGTTCATGCTGAATGAGCCAGGTTGAGCCTTCTTTGCGCAGGAGCGTGGTGCATTGCCCGGAGTCCTGCGCTTCGAGTTCGCCTTTCCTGACCGCCTGAAACACGTAGTCGTAGGTAGCCCAAGCCGTTGGGCCAGGCATTCGTACATTCAGGTTCGACACGACGCTGATGAAGCGTAAGGTGCTTCCCTTGCTGAGTTCAGATTCATAGTCCGACAGCCACTTTTCGATTGCATCACGCGTCTCCGTCTCGCCATCCTGAATACCGACATAGTCCTTGGTGTATAGCTTCAACACGGCTTGTTTGTCTCTGGTTTCGGAGAAGGTCGCGGCTGCCATGGCGGCTTCCTTGACGGTCGTCTCGATCGCCTCCCTTTCCTCGGCAGACCAGGCCACAGCCGTCCATGAGAGGCACACCATCAGCAAAGCATAGATAAAACGTGTATTCATAGAACGCCCGGAATAAACGCACGCAGACCCGTCAGCCTGCGTATTCGTAGGACAGGTCCCGAGACTGAACGAGACGAACGTTCGATAGTCTTCCCGATGAGAGAGAAGAGACCAGTTGGTTCCAGATGTGTTCAACCAGCTGCTCGCCGGTCACGGACTGAGTCCCGAACGTCGGCCCAACCTTATCCTGCACCAGGCGATCCAGCGCGCCGATATCCGTCACCATCCCGGTCACCGGATCTATCGTGCCATGGACCGTGACGAAGCAGTCCCACTCGGGGCCTTGCTTGCCGTCCTGCACCGCCGTGAACGAGTAGCGGCGCGTGACGCCGGCGACGTTGAGCCCAGCCGCCGCCGTCACCTCAGCATACAGATCTTCATCCTCATACAACCGAATCGCATGGAGCGTACCGATGGCTTTTTGCGTATCCAGCTTGGTCCAGAGGACACATGCAAGGTTTTCCGACGTGGGAATCCGGCCCTCGAAGTAGGGCATATCCAAGTTCAAATTCTTATGGTCGAATTCTTCGAGCACATTGAGCAAGATGCGCTTCAAATCGAAGAGATTCACGACCATGCCGGTCTTCGGATCCACCTCGCCTAAGACCGTCACCTCGACCATGTAGTTATGTCCGTGCGCCGGCGGGTTATAGCAGGGGCCGAACACTGCACGGTTCTTGGCCTCATCCCATTCAGCCCTGAGATAGCGATGACCCGCCGCAAACTCGATACGTTTCGTCAGTAAAACGGTAGCCATAGTTGGACAACTCAAAACTCAGCACTCAGCACTACTGGTTTAAATCAGAGAGCCATTCTTCGCGCATGCTCCCAGGAACAGGCGCCTCGGCGTGGTACTCGTGATGGTGCACCGTCAGCATAACTGGTTGGCGCAAGTCAGCGAACGCGGCTATCATCGACGCGGCCGGCTGGAATCGGACGAAATGCACCGCGCTGATTTTGGTTTCATGACTGTGGCCGCCTTCGAACAGCCCGAAGGCCTGCTCGGTTCCGGCGCGGATCGCAACGGTTTCGCCGTGATCGAGTCCCATGAACACGTCGAGCCATTCTTTCATCCGGTCCTGCTCCGTAAGCTCAATCAACAACGTGGCGCTCAACTCACCGGACCCCGGCATGAGGGCATTGTAGACGTCCAATTCATCCTGGACTTTGTGGGGATCGAGGATGTGTTCGACCCGGATCATTTCCTGGGTCTGAAAACGCAACGTCTCACGATTTTCGAAGATGAGCGTGATGAGCGGCCCAACGGAAATCCGGCGCCGCTGCTTGAGCGCGATGATCTGCGAGCGGAACTGCTCCCGCTGGCGCTCATAGTCAGCCGTGGATAACAGATCAGCCTGTGCGAGTTCCTTCATCGTCTTTCTCGCGCCTCACGAACGGCGGCTCTTGCGTCTTACGTCTAACGTTTCACGTTTCACGAACAACTCCTCGCCCGTTACGACCCCAACCCATAGGCATCGCGCACGATTTGAATCGGATGCTGCGCCGGCCTGCCGCCGGCATGGGCCATGGCGCCGGCTTGATCCAGCTGCAATCCCGCCAGCGGGCAATCGGAGGCCACGAGATCTGCCGTAGCCTGTTCAATCATTCGAACGGCCTTCTGCGCGATCAGCATCGAGAGGGGAAAGAACTCCGTCTTGGCGGACCATGAGCCATCGTGGCCGGAACATTTCTCAATCACCTCGACCTGCGCGCCGGCGCACTCCATGAGTTCCTTGGATTTGAATCCGATGTTCTGATCCCGCAGATGGCACGGGACCTGGTAGGCCACTCGCCCGGGCTTCTGCAGAAAGTCGGTGGCCAGCGCGCCCTCCCGCTTCAACTTCATGAGATACTCACAGACATCGAACGTCCGTTCAGCCACGCGCCGCACTCCAGGGCCACCGATGATCTCGGGATACTCCCGCTTCCACATCAAACTGCAACTGGGCACCGGCACGACAATCTCGTAGCCTTTCTCCACCCACGGCAAAAATGACGCGACATTCGCCGAGGCAGCCTGATCAATCGCCGCCGTATCGCCGATATCGAACGAGGGCATCCCGCAACAACGCTGTTCGGGAATTACGACATGCACACCGTTCTTTTCGAGGACTTGAATCGTCGCTTTGCCGACATCAGTCGCTTGATAATTGACCAGGCAGCTCCCAAAGAGCGCGACCTTCCGTGGCGCGGAATCAGGAACTTGTGCCGCCCCTCGACGCTCCCACCAATGGGTAAACGTCTCCGGAGAAAAGTGCAGGACCTGTCGATCCCGATGCACGCCGACCCACGACTCCATCAGCCCCCGGAGGAGCCGACAGCCCAACACCCAATTCGCAACCAGCGCCGCCAGGCTCCCAAGGGTGCCGATCACATCCGTCTTGATTAATAACCGATCACGCCAGCCCACCCCGCGCGTCGCAGCCAGATGCTTTTTCCAAGCAATCATCAAACGGGGGAAATCGAGGGCATACTGATGTGGCGGCGTATAGGGACAGTGGTTGTAGCAGAGTTTACAGTAGTAGCACTCATCGACGATCCGATGGTGGTCGGTGGGCGTGAGCTTGGCGACGTGGCCCTCATAACGGTCGATGCCGTCAAGCAGCGTGTTGAACGACGGACAAAGATTGAAGCAGCGCCGGCAGCCATCGCAGACTTCGTAGATGCGCTGCGTCTCTTTCTGGAGCTGCGCGGGATCGATGGGATTGATCAGGCTCAGACCATTCACGTTCTCCATTGTCTCCTGTGAGGTCCTGTGAATACAAGATCGGAAAACATAAAGGGTGAGCTGGGGCACACCAGCTCACCCTTCTGCAGTCAGACAGAGAACAAACTACGGCTGTTTCAGGCTATCGAGTCCCTTCGCGAAGCGATTCGCATGGGACCGCTCCGCCTTGGCGAGCGTCTCGAACCATTCAGCTAGTTCAGCGAATCCCTCGTCTCGTGCCGTTTTGGCCATGCCAGGGTACATCTGCGTGTACTCATAGGTTTCGCCTTCAACCGCCGACTTCAGATTGGCTTCGGTGTTGCCGATCGGCACCCCGGTCGCTGGATCCCCGACTTCCTTCAAGAAATCCAAGTGCCCGAACGCGTGGCCCGTTTCTGCCTCGGACGTATCGCGGAACAAGCCTCCGATATCAGGGAAACCCTCGATGTCCGCCCGCCGGGCGAAATAGAGATAGCGCCGATTGGCCTGGGACTCGCCTGCAAATGCGGCCTTGAGATTATCGTGGCTCTTGGTCTCTTTTAAACTTTTCCCCATTGCATCCTCCTCCCTTATGCTAAGAAATCGTGCCGTCACCGGGATCTTACCACTATGCCCTCAGTGATTAACATAGCCATCCTCGTGTGATCAATGGGTCCTAGCAGGCTGCGGAAAAACTATTTTGGCAGGCTAACGCTCGACGCTCCGTACGAGTGGCACAACAGGAGAACCAGTCCTGCAGGAGGTCATCCGACCGGTCGATACTCCTGTCTCGCTCGGCTAACCCGACGCCGGGTTTTCGGGATCGACGATCTCAGGAGGATCGGGGTACAATTGCCCAAGCCGATCAATCAACGGTTTCGCGGCCGGCGTGCTCTCGTGGGTCGGCTCACTCACCGGATGGTCCCAGGTGAGAGTGCGAATGCCGGCGTCCGTCAGCAACGAGCGGATCGTAGATAGACAGGCTTCCAGCGTCAATTCCGTGCCCTCGCGAAGATCGAGTACACGCTCCTTGGGATCAGTCGGCGGCGCCTCAGTATGGATGAGCGCCCAACAACGGTCGAACAGGGTGGTTCGAAGTTCCGACGGCACATTCAGTGTCGGGAGATCAGCCGTGCAGAGGGCCGACACGAACAGCACGAATTGCAGATCCGGCATCCCGGAATCCTGGATATCCAACGACGGCATGGCCGAGCATTATCGATGGCGACCGGCACGGAGTCAACGGGCACAATGCCTCCGCCGCCCAGGCGGATGTCACGACTGAAGATGAGGAGTGTCCGATCATGATTACCATTTCGCTGATGGGTCAGCTTCAAGCCGCCGATGGCGAACGGGACCTCGCCTGTGAAGTTCCGTCCCCTATGTCCGTCCGCCAGGTGATCCAGCGGCAGGGCATTCAGTTGCGCCACCTCCTCCAACTCATTCGCGAGAAAAAGGTGCTGGTGACCATCAATAAGAAGATCGCCAGCGAGGACTCGCTGGTTCAGGACGGCGATGCGATTCGGCTGGTGGGGCACGACGGCATGGGCGGAACCGGGCTCGGTCCGTCGATGTAACGAGCCCACAAAAGTACAGGGCCGGCGCCCCCTTCGGGGAGCCGACCCTATAGTTCTTCGTGCGGCGTGACAGAAGCCTGAAGAAGGCGCGTCACGTACAATCTGCGCCGGACGATCTTCGCTTACTTCTTCCCGAGGATCGCGTCCTTGGCGGCTTTGGCCACGCGGAACTTGACCACACGCTTGGCGGGGATCTTGATGGCCTCACCGGTCTGTGGGTTCCGTCCCATGCGGGCCTTGCGGTTCGCCAATACGAGCTTCCCGATTCCAGGGATCACGAAGACGTTCTTCGCTTCCTTGTAAGCCAAGGCGGCAAAGTCGTCCATGAGCTGGACGGATGCCTTCTTGGTCAACCCGGTCTTCTGGGCCAGGTAATCGGCGATCTGTGACTTGGTCATTGACTTAGCCATACGAGCAACCTCCTTAAAGAACAAAGATGGTGAAATGCAGTGAACCCGCCCCTCTTGACTCCGCTCAGACTCAATGAATATTCATGAACGAATAGTCGCGTCGCTGGAAGCGGCGAAAACCTGCGGGAGTCTATCCAAGCGCTCCGTGGCTGTCAACCAGAAAAACACAGCAGGCGTAAGGAAACGCCTCACCGGCTTCTTGCAGTTTTGAGACCAGCCAGCGTACAGTACAACCTTCGATCGTATTCGTGCGTCACTATTTCCGTACCCCGAGTCGCTGGCATGGCAAAAGAACTACCCATTCTGCCATCAACCGCTCAACCGGCCGACGCTGCACAGGCAGAGCAGTACCAGTATTCTCGCGTGTTTTGTCAGAAGGAAAACTCACCCCCGCTCCGTTTGCTCTTGGAATTTCTCAAGTCACGTGCTCAGGCTCCGATTACTCCGCCGGACATGGCCGACACCCTGTTGGATGAATGGGCTTGGGTCCAGGTGACGCTCGGTTATGATCGCAACCGAAAACCGATCCAGGTGTTTTGTGTCCGAGATCGAGGCACCTATCAAGACGTGTTCGACAAAGAGAAGGAGCTGTTCAAAGACCTCCTCTCCGCTCACGACGATATCGAAGCAGGACTCGTGCGCGAATACGTGGAACGCGCGCGGTTTGTGCTCACGACTCGGTTCGCCAAGAATGATATGACCGATGAGGGCTATGACTTCAACGGATGGATTTTGGAGTTCTACCAAGACCAGTGCAACGGAATCGTCCAGATTGATAACCAGGGCTTCTACTCACCCACAGGCGATCTCATCGTCGACCTCTCCTTCAAAGAGGAATGAGCCGCCGTGTCAGACAGGCTCCTAGTTCCCACTCCGCCCGACCCTGCTCCGCTGTATCAAAAAACCGACCACTGGTTCCAGCGAGCAACCGCCGCCCTGCTGGGAGAAGTTCCCTGTCGACTCGGCTGCACCAGCTGTTGCATCGGCCCCTTTCCCATCACCCTCCTCGACGTCCACACCCTCCAACAGGGACTCGCCGGCCTTTCGCCGGATCACCGCCATCGTATCGAAGAGCGTGCCATCGAACACACCGCCGCAATGGAGGCCGCCTTTCCACAACTCGCCCACACCGATCTTCTCGACAATTGGTCCGATCAGGAGATCGACCGGTTGGTCACAGAGTTTCGCTATCATCCCTGTCCAGCGCTGGAGGCAGACGGACGCTGTGGCGTGTACCATCACCGCCCTCTGGTCTGCCGATCGATGGGCATCCCGACAGAAGATCGCGGCCTGACCCATGGCGCCTGCGAGGTCCAAACCTTCATCCCGATCATGCGGCTCCCCTCCGCATTCCGAGAGGAGGAGGATCGCCTGGTGCAGGAGGAAGCCACCTCCCTGGAAACATTTCGTCGGACTACCGGCTCAACAGGCGAGGAAATATTCCTGCCCTACGGGTTCTTACACCGCGAGACATGCGAGAAAAGCGGGACGGGTGAGGCAGGCTGAAGGCTGAAGTGTTCGGAACTTCCTGTCGCGCTTTTCCCGCCAGTCTCACCCCTCTCGCTTGAGTCAGGCATCGCCGTTGCCGCAGTGA
>DASQFV010000041.1:0-10027 GCA_035632975.1 Nitrospiraceae bacterium | reverse complement strand
AATTCGGAGAGCTGCATCAGGAGGACGGCGGGATCGGAGGTTTGGTCAGCGTCATATTCTGCAGTTCAGTGCCCGGATAATAATACCGAAGAATCGTGGAGAAGGGATAGCCCAACTCAGCCAGTTCTTTCGCGCCCCACTGGCACATGCCGACGGCGTGGCCCGCGCCGAAGCCGGAGAGCACCACATCTCGGCCGATAGATTCGATGGCAAACTGCGTGCTCGGAATAATGGTGTACCCAACCGCTTTCCGCAACTCTTCTCCGCGAAGAACCAATTCTCCACCAGAATGGAGAATGCGCAGCTTCGCGACTCGTCCCCCGCGGCTGAACGACAAGGGCGTCATCGTCGCGATCGTTCCCACGGAATATCCTAGCTGACGCAGATTCTGTTCGAGGGTGTCGATCTTGAAGGAGGACTTCCATTGATAATAGGGCGACGCCAGGTCGAAGGGACACTCTACGCCCTTGAGATAGGGATACTCTTTCGACCACACATTCATGGCATCTTCCGTCAGCCCGGCGGCTGTCGATGAGAAGGCTGCGTAGATCGGCGCATCCTGATAGGTCACGACTAGCCCGCGGGTATCTTCGACCGCGCGCAGGATCTCCGCATCAATCCCCTGCTTCCCGCGATAGACTTGGTCCTGCACCGTAGCCGCCACGTCGTACTCCCGCGTCGCGCTCAACATCTGCTGGTAGAGCGCATAGGTGCGTGCGGCGACCGCCTGCGCTTTCAACATCTCCGGGTGCCAGGTCGAACTGACCTCAGCGGGAACCACCCCCTTGACGTACTCTTCAAGATCCACCCGATTAATGACCAAAAACCCATTGCCTCTTCGTACGAGATGGACAAGGCCGCTCACCGACATCGCCGTGCCGGAGTCGCCCGATGACATCGCCGCCCCGTTGGGCTTCCGAGCGGGCCGTGGGAAGGTCAGCGTGAGACCTTGCTCTCCACCATGCAGCGTCAGGTGTTCCGTCTGCATGCGGACGCCATTCTGCAGAAACCCCGTTCCAGCGGCTGCGACCTGGACCGGGGCGCGCAGAGCCTGACCCCGACCTTTTGCGTCCGTAACCCACAACAGACCGTCTGTACGGATATCGAGTCGTGACACGTCGGCCGATAGCAGAACTCGGATCGACTCGGCCGCCTCGGCTCCCGAGGACAGGCTGAGTAGGCATGCTCCTGCCACGATGGCACGGCACACTCCACCCCTCGGCTGCTTCACCGGCGAAAGATCCATGTTATTAAATAGAATACCAGACTCAGGATGACGCTGAGGAGCAGGCTGGTTGCGAGGGGAAACGAGAAACTGAAGTTATCTCGTCGAATAGAGATGTCGCCGGGAAGCTTGCCGAACCATCCCAGGAGATTCCCAATTCCTGGAACGCGGTCTGCGATCAACAGCAACAGGCCGACCAGCACCACGCATAGGCCGACTCCGATGAAGGCCTTGCCGAGACTCCCCCACTCAGCCATCAGCCTTGAGCCAAATGTTCTGCGATTTGCACCGCATTGAGGGCGCCCCCTTTGCGCAAATTATCTGCCACTACCCACAGATTGAGACCATTGGCGATCGATTCATCTTCACGAACGCGGCCGACGTAGACCTCGTCCTTCCCCGCAACCTCCAACGGCATGGGATAGATATTGTGTGCCGGATCGTCATAGAGCAGCACGCCGGGTGCGGTGGATAAAATGGCGCGGGCCTCGTTGGCCGATAACTTCCGCTCAGTCTCAATGTTGACGGCTTCCGAATGTCCGACATACACCGGGACCCGCACCGTCGTTGCCGTCACATGAATCGACTGGTCGCCCATGATCTTTCTAGTCTCATGGACCATCTTCATCTCTTCCTTCGTATACCCTGACGGCAGAAAATCATCGATCTGAGGCAGGCAATTGAATGCGATCTGATAGGGATAGACCTTGGGACTCGCCGATTTGAAACTTAGCAGGTCTTGGCATTCCGCCATCAATTCATCCATGGCGTCTTTCCCCGTGCCAGAGACCGATTGAAAGGTCGTGACGACAATCCGCTTGATCCTGGCCTCATCATGCAGGGGTTTCAGCGCCACGACCATTTGAATCGTGGAACAATTCGGATTGGCAATGATACCCTTGTGCCGTTGAATGTCATGCGCGTTCACCTCCGGCACCACGAGCGGCACGTCAGGCGTCATCCTCCAGGCGGCACTATTATCGATCACCACCGCACCGGCCTTCACTGCGATCGGAGCAAACTCTCGACTAAGATCCGCCCCGGCAGAAAAAAGCGCGATGTCCACACCGGCAAACGAGTCCTTCGTCAACACCTCAATGGGCACCTCGTTCCCCTCAAATATCACTGTGCCACCGGCCGAACGAGCCGAGGCGAGCGGAACCAGACGTATGACGGGAAATTTTCGCTCCTCGAGCACCTCGATCATTTCTGTGCCGACCGCCCCGGTCGCACCGACGACCGCCACGACATATCCTGATTTCTTTTTCAACATGAGCCTCGATCCTACCTACAGCGCGATCTCGCGAATACGATGATTGAATGTATCGGCCACGAGCAAATACCCCGCGCGATCCAACACGATTCCAAACGGGTAACTCAAGCCGGCGTCGAGGGCCGCGCCCTCGTCGCCCCCATAGTGTGCCACACCAACTCCGGCAATGCGCTCAATACGCCCAGTGATTCTATCCCATCGCCGTACCAGATGATTGTCCGAATCGGTGAAGTAGAGATTCCCCTGTTCATCCAGCGCAATCCCCGATGGCCGAGAGAGACTGCTGCTGGGTGGTTCATCAGGCCCCTGGTACCGATACTCACCGCCGTCGCCCACTACAGTTCGTATGAGACCAGTGACGGGATCAACAGCACGAATCCTACCGTTGAAGCTATCGGCAATGAACAACGTGCCATCTGACGCAAGCGCCAATCCGCTGGGACCTGCTAGACCGGTTTCCATCGCAGCCACGTCATCTCCATTATAGGCAGCCGTTCCTGTCCCTGCGACCGTACAAATTATTCCGGTCGTCAAATCCACCGCCCTCACGCGGTTGTTACTCTGGTCGGCAATATAGAGGACGCCCTCGTCGCTCACCGCTAAGCCAGCCGGTTCGTTCAACCCGGCCTCCACGGCCAATCTTCCGTCCCCAGAGCATCGAGGTTGGCCCAGGCCGGCGACTGTCGTGATCACTCCTGTCGCCGCATGCACACGCCGCACCCGATGGTTCAGGGTGTCCGCAATGTAGACATGCCCTGCCCGATCGACCACAACCGCGGTCGGAAAATTCAACAGAGCTTGAACGGCTAAACTTCCGTCGCCACTGAAGCGTCTCGCCGGCGCTGTACCGGTCACAACATAACGCACGGTCCCACTCAAGTCAGTCTGTTGTGTAACGGTGTGCGTATTGACCGTGCCGCTTTCGGCAAAAGGATCACCATCCAATCCCTCAGCCACCGGAGCGAGCAACACGGGTTTCGCTTCAGATCCGACTCCCTGGGTGCACCCCGCTACCGTCCTGATACAGTTTGTCATACGGTCGATCTTTCGAATGAGGTGGTTTTCAGAGTCGGCGATGAAGAGGTTTCCCTCTGCATCGAGGGTGAGACTCTTCGGCTCATTCAGACAAGCGGCAAGGGCCCCCGTTCCGTCACCGGACCACCCAGGGTCTCCGGTACCGGCAACGGTCCGGATCGATCCAGTTTTGAGATCTGTACTCATCCGTCTCGATAATCCTGACTAGTTCAGATTGCGCAGGATGGCCTCGCCCATTTCTGTCGTACTGACAAGTCGAGTACCCGGACTATGAATATCTTTCGTGCGATAGCCGAGATCGAGGGTTTTCACGATCGCCTGCTCGATGGCTGCTGCTTCCGTATCCAACTTGAACGCGTAGGACAGCATCATGGCCGCCGAGGCAATCGTCGCAATAGGATTCGCCACATTCTTCCCGGCAATGTCCGGCGCGCTGCCGTGGATCGGCTCGAACAGTCCGATCTGCCCGCCAATACTGGCCGACGGCAACATGCCGATGGAACCGGTCAACATCGCGGCTTCGTCGCTCAGAATGTCACCGAATATATTGTTGCAGAGCATCACATCGAACTGCCGCGGGTTGCGCACGAGTTGCATTGCCGCATTATCGACATAGATGTGACTCAACTCTACATCCCGGTAATCCTTGTGGACGTCGGTGACCACACGACGCCAGAGTTCGGATGACTCCAGAACGTTCGCTTTGTCGACGGACATCACTTTTTTCCGACGCTTTCTCGCCGCCTCGAACGCCACCCTCGCAATGCGTTGGATTTCTTCAGTTGTATAGACCTCGGTGTTGATACCTCGCTCGCTCCCGTTCGGCAGCTTCTCAATCCCTTTGGGCTTCCCGAAATAGATGCCGCCGGTTAGTTCACGAATGACGAGGATGTCGATCCCCTCAATCACCTCACGTTTCAGTGTGGAGGCATCGGCCAACATCGGATACAACTTCGCCGGGCGTAAATTCGCATAGAGGCCCAGGTGCTCGCGCAATCCCAACAGCGCGCGTTCCGGACGCAGGCTATACTCCAGTCCTTCCCACTTGGGACCGCCGACCGCGCCGAGCAAGACGGCATCGCTCTGTTTGGCCAGAGTCAGCGTCTCCTGAGGGAGCGGGACGCCCACTTTGTCGATGGCCTGCCCACCGATATCACCGGACAGAAACTCGAACGCGTGCTCGAACTTCTCAGCCACAGCCTTCAGCACCTTCACGGCTTCAGGAACGATCTCCCGACCCACTCCATCACCGGCTAGTACGGCAATCTTTGCCTTCACAGACTACTCCCCCTCGTTGCAAGTGCTGACCGAACCAGCCTTTATTCAAGAACTTCCTCATCCTCTGGTCGCCAAGCGGGATCGACCAAGCAGAGGAACTCGATTGCGGTGAGTCCACTATTTTCCAGCGACTGCTTGCCTCCCGGCGGCACATAGATGACGGAGCCTGGTTCCACCGCGACGACCGAGTCGTCTATGGTCAATCGTCCCCTACCGGCGATAATGTAGTAGACCTCTGAGGACGTCAGCCTGTGCCATTTCGAGCGAGCGCCGGGAGCCAATGTCCCATGCGCTACACTATACCCAAGCGCGAGCGGGTGTTTCGCGGGATGCAGCAGCTCTCGCAAGACGGTATGATCGCCGGCCAGAAACTCAGGCCGATCTGCCAGGGTAACATGAACCACGGCGCACCTCACAGCCCACGAAACCTTCCCGGTCCCAGACCGGAGTCGGTGACTTTACCGTGGCCACTTTCCCTAAATCAAGTTCACCTTCTGTTCGCCCTGCGCCTGTTTTCCAGCCAGGTACGACAGCTTGTTCAATGCGTTAAGATAGGCCCGCGCCGAGGCCATGATGATGTCCGTATCCGCCCCATGCCCTGAAACGGTACGGCCATCTTCTTGAACCCGTACCGAAACTTCGCCCTGGGCGTCAGTCCCACCGGTAATCGCCTTCACGACATACATGAGGAGTATGCTCTTCGTCTGCGTGATTGCGGCAATCGTCCGATAGACCGCGTCAACCGGCCCATCGCCTGTCCCGGTCTGCGAGATAGTTCGTCCATCGATCTCGAGTTCGACCGTAGCGGTTGGCACCTGATTTGTCCCGCTGGCCACATGGAACGATTTCAAGGTGATCCGATCGGCCATTTTTGCCAACTCTTCGGAGACAATGACTTCGAGATCCTCTTCGTAGATCTCCTTCTTTTGATCGGCCAACTTCTTGAACCGCTCGAACGCATGGTTTACCTCCTCGTCCGAGAGCGTATACCCTATCTCCTCGAGACGCTGGCGAAACGCATGCCGGCCTGAGAGCTTCCCCATGACCATCTTGCTCTCAACCAACCCGATCGACTCCGGCCGCATGATTTCATAGGTCGTCTTGTCCTTCAGCAGCCCGTCTTGGTGAATGCCGGACGTATGGGCGAAGGCGTTCGCCCCGACGATCGCTTTGTTCGGCTGCACCACCATGCCGGTAATCTTGCTAACCAACCGGCTGGTCTTCGAGATCTCTTCGGTATGAATCTTCGTGTCGGCTTGATAGAAGTCTTTCCTGGTCCGAAGGCCCATGACAATTTCTTCAAGCGCCGTGTTCCCCGCCCGCTCGCCGATCCCATTGATCGTGCACTCGACTTGGCCGGCCCCTTCGAACACCGCCGCCAAGCTGTTCCCCACGGCCATGCCCAGGTCGTTGTGGCAGTGGACGGAGATCACCGCCTTCGCACTGTTTGGCACCAGCTCGCGAATTCCACGAATGAGCCTGCCGAATTCTTGCGGCACCGCATAGCCGACCGTATCAGGAATATTGATCGTCCCGGCTCCTGCGGCAATCACCGCCTCGATCACCTCATAGAGATAGGCAGGATCGGAGCGACTGGCATCCATGGGCGAAAACTCCACATCGTCCACATAGCCCCTCGCTCGTTGCACCATCTCGACCGCACGCCTCTTCGCCTCGTCACGCGTCATTCTGAACTGGTGCTTCAAGTGGATATCCGAGGTCGAGAGAAACGTATGAATGCGGACCTTCGGGGCCCCCTTCAATGCCTCCCAGGCTCGATCGATATCCTCCGGACGCGCCCGCGCCAAGCTGCAAATCGTCGGTCCCTCGACTTCCAGCGCGATTCGCCGCACCGCTTCAAAATCACCGGGCGAGCTGTAGGCAAATCCTGCCTCGATGATATCGACCCCCAACCGTGCCAACTGCCTCGCCACCATGATTTTCTCTTCCACATTCATGCTGGCGCCGGGCGACTGTTCGCCGTCCCGCAACGTCGTATCGAAAATTCGAATCATGCGTGTCATTGTTTCACCTCTCTCATCTTGTGAGATCGCTCAAAATGCCTTTCCAGCAAGGCCGCAGGAAGCGGGACGACTGCGACGTACCCCGAGGGGTACGTCGCAGGGAGGCACGCGACCGAGAACGCTGCGGGAAAGCATTTTCAGCGATCTCAAATAAAAAGCCTCCATCCCCACGCCCAGGGACGGAGGCTTGAGAAGCTCCGTGGTACCACCCTGATTTAGCTATGAACAACGTGTCGCTGTCCACAGCCCTCATTACGCCCTGTCACGGGGGCGAGGCGGAATCCATTACTCGGGTTTCGTGGATTCTGGCTCAGAGGCGAGTTCGGCGCCGCGCAGGCTGGTTTGCACCATTCACCAGCTCTCTCTCACTGCTGTGCGTATCGCGTACTACTCCTCGTCGCAGCCATTAGCAGGATGCTGAAAAAGTCCCCCAGCTTTGTTCTCGTATCATTCAGACCCTCCACGTACCTCAGAGGGTACGCGTCGGCCCTTCACTCACTGCGGCCTTGCCTGCGGAACGGCGCGTCTTGGCGCGCCGGGGCTGGGCGGGTGAGAACCGTAGCCTTTTTGAGCATCCTGCGGGAGTGTTCTCCCGTTGTGCTACACGTACAAACCATCCAAATTCTAGCATGCCAAAGTATCTTTCCCACAGTCTGTTAGAACTTCGATTCAATTCCCGACTGCTCGGTCTTGGGCGATGGACGCTTCCCGGCCATCTTCGACAGAAGTCCGACGAGCCGTTCTGCCGGACCGAGTAAGGCGTACCCGGCAAAGATGACAAATAGCATAACTTGGGGCCAGGCGGCTACAAGCATGAGCACCAAAATCCCCCACACAAGATAGTTAATGTGCCGACCGCCGCGGAACTTCATGTCTTTAAAGCTCCGATACTTGATGGTGCTCACCATCAAGAACGAAAGGGTCAGCGTAATAATCAGGACGAGGAGGGGCTTCACTTCCGTTCCAATCCTGACGCTATAGTGGTCGAAAATCACGAGCGACGCCACGACCCCTGCCGCTGCAGGAATAGCCAACCCAGTAAAGTACTTGCCGTCCGACACGGCCACAGCCGAATTAAACCGGGCCAACCGAACCGCACCCATCGCCACGTAGGCGAACATCACCGCCACACCAAACGTACCCTGTCCGCTCAGCGCCCAGGAATAAATCAAGAGGCCGGGAGCAACCCCGAACGACACCACGTCGGACAAGGAGTCGTATTCGAGGCCGAAATGGCTGGTGCTGTTCGTCAACCGCGCCGACTTTCCATCGAGCACGTCGAAAATCATCGCCACTAGGATTGCGACCGCTGCGACCATGTAATTCGCATTGAACACGGACAGCATCGAATACACGCCGCACAGTAGATTTCCAGTCGTAAAAAGATTAGGAATCAGGTGCATGGCGGCTTTGCGCCGCTTTCCATCTCTTCCGAATGATTGACGAAGTCCAGTGGTTTTCATTGTAATTCCCCCAGGATGGTCTCCCCACCTTTGACTCGATCACCGACTGCAACTTTTACAGCCGTCCCGACAGGAAGAAACGTATCCATCCGCGACCCAAATCGAATCAAGCCGAATCGCTCACCTCGCACGGCCCGATCTCCCGATGAGATCCAACAGACAATCCGTCTGGCAATCAACCCGGCCACCTGCACGCACAGCACCTTCGCACCTTGCGCTGTCCGAATCATCAGGGCATTTTGCTCGTTCCTCAACGTCGCGTCCGGCCTGCTGGCAACGAGAAATAACCCCGGCTGATACTGCACCTCCTCGACGACCCCTTCACAGGGGATCCGATTAATGTGCACATCGAACACATTTAAGAAGATAGTGAGCCGAATGCTGCGATCCTTAATGAATCGTGGCTCGAACTCTTCTTCGATGGCGATGACTTTCCCGTCACCGGACGCCACGACAAGACGAGGCCCTTGAGGGACCACCCGTGAGGGATTGCGAAAGAACCAACAGACAAAGAGCGTCAGGATCGCCGCCCCGACCGCCACAATGATCCAGCCCAGCCATCCTGCTAGCAGTGTAACGCCGGCAGCAGCCCCGATGAAAGGAATTCCTTCTTTGGCAAACGGGATGCCGACGGCACGATCTGCCACGGAGTCCTCACTCCTCAGTTTTTGTTCTTGTCGACCAGTTGGTCCTTCTTCAGCCAGGGCATCATCGCCCGCAGCCGGCCCCCGACCTCTTCGATGGGATGGGCTTCACCTTTAGCCAGCAGCGCATTGTAGACCGGACGGTTCGCCTGATTCTCCAGCACCCACTCTTTGGCGAATTGGCCTTGCTGAATTTCACCCAAGATTTTCTTCATTTCCTGCTTTGTCTGCTCCGTCACAATCCGAGGACCGCGAGTGATATCACCATACTTGGCCGTCGTACTGATGGAATACCGCATGTTGGCAATGCCGCCCTGATAGATCAAATCCACGATCAATTTTACTTCATGAAGGCACTCGAAATAGGCCATCTCCGGGGAGTAGCCGGCCTCCACGAGCGTCTCGTACCCGGCCTGGATGAGAGACGTGAGTCCTCCACAGAGGACGACCTGCTCGCCGAAGAGATCCGTCTCGGTTTCTTCCCGAAAGTTTGTTTCGATCACACCAGCCCGCCCTCCCCCAATCGCACTGGCATAGGCAAGGCCTACCTGCTTGGTCGTTCCGCTTGGATCCTGATGGATCGCGAGCAAGCATGGCACCCCGCTGCCTTTCGTGTACTCCGATCGAACGAGATGGCCCGGTCCTTTAGGAGCGACCATGAACACATTGATCGTGGGCGGTGGCACAATTTGTCCAAAATGAATATTGAAGCCATGGCCAAACGCGAGAGAGGAGCCCGGCTTCAGATTCGGGGCAATGTCCTGCCGATAGAGGGCCGCTTGCGCTTCGTCAGGCGCGAGAATCATGACGACATCAGACGCCTTGACGGCATCGGCCACCGGCATGACTTTCAGTCCGCTTTGCTCCGCCTTCTTCCATGAGGCGCCTTCGCGTAACCCAATGATAACGCTCACGCCGCTCTCCTTCATGTTGAGCGCATGGGCGTGGCCCTGACTGCCATAGCCGATCACCGCAACTTTCTTGTTCCGGATCTGTTGAATATCGGCATCCTTGTCGTAGTAGATCTTCATCGATCACTCCTGGGTAACAACGGTGTTCGCTCTACTGAACAGATGTGGATGATG